>JANNYY010000297.1:0-7133 GCA_031410355.1 Chitinophagaceae bacterium
TATATGCGTACCTGGCATTACCTGGATATTGATAAAGGGAAAGTTTATACCCCTTCGCAGGAAAGAAATATCCTTACCGTTCTGCACTCGGCAATTGTTGATTTGAGGCAATACAAAACCCTAAAAAGAAAAGATGTAAAAAGAGACCTGCTGCTGATCTTTCACCTGATTGGGGATTTGCATCAACCACTCCACACAGGTTATGCCATTGATAAGGGTGGTAACACTATTTCGGTTACTTCACCTTATGTGGGAGGAAACCTCCACAGCGTTTGGGATACACAGATCATCGAATTTAAAAACATTACCCTCGACTCCTGCCTGCAGACCTATGCTTCATTAGATTCGCCAGAGGTGGCTGACATAAAAAAAATAAATGAACTGAAATGGATGTACCAGTCCCGTTCACTACTGGATACCGTTTACAGTTTTAATAATAATTTCCTGGATAAAAATTATATTGATAGTAATACAGCTGTTATTAAAAAACAACTGGTAATGGCAGGTTTGCGGCTTGCAAGTATTTTATCTGAAGTTTTTCAAAGCCAGTCTTAATTGTGAACACAACACATTGCAGGCTGAAACAATTGAATTAATTCCCTGACTGTTTAATCCCGATACTTATGTATTCAATAGTTTGAAAAAACGTTGAAAGGCATTTTTATATAATTAACAATACAATATTTGATGAAAAGCATTATACAAATTTTTGCATATATACTGGTTATTAATGCTGCGTTTGCACAAACACCGGTGCCCATGGTATCGCAGCCGGGGCTAACCTACACCGAAGATTTTACTGACATTGCAAACTGGACAAATAACTTTGCAGCAGGCGCAGGAGCTAACAGGTTTGGGCCTGTTGCCATTGGTGGAGCAACGGCAATTCCTTCAGCAACAAAAATAACTACCAATACTTCTGTGTTCCAGGTACCAGTTCCACCGGCAACAGTATCTAATTCCGGAGGTGTTCATAGAGGAAGCGACCAGATTACACCTACTACTTCAATCATATTACTTTCAACAGGTACAACAGATAATACAACTTCGGCAGCTATTGATCTTTTTTTAGACTTTACCGGTGTTAATGCCGGTACTATTAGTTTTGACTGGGCTACAATTTTTAATTCAACAGGTAACAGAGTTGGCTCTTTAAAAGTTTATGCAAGTACTGATGGCGTAGTTTTTACAGATATTACCGGTGCATTTGTTACAAATTTTACCAATAATGTTGCTGCTTCCGGAAGTATTACCAACATTGCATTACCTGCAACTTTTAATAATGCTGCTAATGCCCGGCTTCGTTTTTATTATCATAATGGCACAGGAGGTACTACCGGATCAAGGCCTAAACTAAGTATTGATAATTTATCTGTTACTGCGGTACCTAACACCCCTTGTGTAACACCAACAGCCCAGGCAACTAATTTAATTTTTGGCGCTATTACAAGCAACAGTATTAACGGAAGTTTTACTGCTGCCAGCCCGGCCCCTAATAGTTACCTGGTTGTTGTTAGTAATAACAGCAGCCTCACTTCCTTACCGGTTGACGGCACTAATTATAACCTCGGTGATAATATTGGCGATGGTTATGTGGTTGCCAATGGAAATTCATTAATTTTTTCTGCCACAGGATTATCGCCAATGACTACTTATTATTTTTTTATTTTCTCAGTTAATAATGTGTGTACAGGCGGAACAAAATATTTAACTGCAAATCCTTTAGAAGGGAATACGAGTACAACGGCAGCACTTCCTGGATGCTTAACTCCCTCTGCACAACCAACAAATTTAAATTTTGGAACAACAACTGTAAATTCAATACAGGGTTCATTTACCGCGGCGGCAGCTACAGATGGTTATTTAATTTTACGAAGTACTTCAGCATCTTTGAGTGCTAACCCCTTAAATACGGTAACATACGTACCTGGAAATATTATCGGCAATGCAACAGTTGTGCAGCAAAGCAACCTTACTAATTTTACCGCAACGGGTTTATCCCCCATTACACTTTATTATTTTTACATCTTCAGTTATAATAATTTTAATTGCATTAATGGCCCGGCGTATTTTACAACTGCGCCATTAAGCAGCTCCCATACTACTGCTAACTTATCAGCCTGTACAACACCAACTGCACAACCAACAAATATTTCTTTTACATTTTCAAATACGGCCATTGCAGGTGCATTTAATGCGGGGGGTATTAATGATGCCTACCTGGTAATCAGAAGCCTTAATCCAACTTTATCTTCATCACCAATTAACAATACCGATTACAACACAGGTGATAATGTGGGCGGAGGGATTGTAATAGCAAACAATGCCAGCAAAAGTTTTTTAATCAACGGGCTTACGCTCAATACCACTTATTATTTTTATGTATTTGCATTTAATAATTTATGCAGTGGCGGCACCAAATATTTATCTGTAAACCCGCTGCAGGGAAATGTAACCACAACCAATGACCCGGTAAATAATTATTATTTTGGCAACCTGCATGCGCATTCCGATTATTCGGATGGCAACCAGGATAACCCCGGTTTTACACCTTATGATGGTTATCAATACGCAATGGCATCGCAATGCATGGATTATTTAGGAATATCTGAACATAATCATTTTACATCAAACAATAATCCCGGCAACAGGCTTAACACCTATAGTTTGGGCATTACACAGGCCACAAATTTTACCACAGCTAACCCGGCTTTTGTTGCTTTGTATGGCATGGAGTGGGGTATAATAAGTAATGGCGGGCATGTGTTGGTTTATGGTGATGGTATGAATAATTTATGGGGTTGGGAAACCGGCAGCGGTGCCTGGGGTGGCAGCAATAATTATAATGAGTTTATTGCAAAATCTGATTACACAGGTGCCAGCGGTTTATTTCAAACAGTAAACAATAATATTGGTACCAATACTTTTGCTTCGCTTGCGCATCCAAATGATAATGATTTCGGGAATATTGCCAACACGGCTTATAGTTCCGCTTTTGATGGCGCCATTACTGCAACAGCGGTAGAGAGTGGTCCCTCCACATCCACCAATACAACCTACAGCAACCCGGGTTCTTCAATGAGTTACCTGTGGTATTATCAAAAATTATTGGCAAAGGGTTACCACATTGCTCCAACAATAGATCATGATAATCACAATACCACTTTTGGAAGAACAACTTATTCAAGATCTGCAGTTGTAGCACCGGCATTAACCAAGACCGAAATTATAAATGGGTTTCGCAATATGCATGTTTATGCTACGCAGGATTGCGATACCAAAGTTGATTTTACACTCAACACAAAAATAATGGGCAGCACTTTAGTTGCAGCAGGCGCCCCGGTAATTAATGTAAGCCTAACTGATGCCACAACATCAGTTGCAGGAGCTGTAATAAAAATAATATATGGTGTACCGGGAAGCGATATTATTCCTGTGCAAATTTATTCATCTACCGGAAGCACGTTAACATACATTGATAATAATTTTGCAAATCTTGCAACCGGTTATTATTATATAGATGTTACAAATGGCACAAAAAGAATGGTTACTGCCCCGGTTTGGTACACCCGGTTAGACAATGGAGCTTTGCCTGTCACTTTCGGTTTATTCACCGCCCAAAAGCTGGATAAAAGTGTAAAACTTAACTGGACCACCGAACAGGAATTCAACAGCAGTCATTTTATAATTGAAAGATCTGCTGATGGCAGAACTTGGCAATCTATGGCTACCATTGCAGCCGCAGGAAACAGTAATAACCATTTATCCTATACCGCTTATGATAATTTACCCCTGAATGGCACAGGTTATTACCGTATTAAGCAGGTAGATAAGGATGGCAAATTCCAGGTATCGGTTGTAAGAAATGTACGTTTTGATTTGGGATATTCAATAAACGTGGCTCCCAATCCTGCAAAAGATCTTGTAACTATTACAATGAATACGATCACGAGTACTAATTCATTTATCCAGTTTTTTGATGCCGCCGGAAATTTAGTGTTTACAGAAAAAACAAATCAGTTAATAATCAATATTAATACTGCCAGGTTAGCCAGAGGTTTGTATTTTATTAAAATCACTAATGCTGAAGAAGTAACTACACAAAAAATAATCCTGCAATAATTTTAAATTCGTGTAATTCGTATAATTCGTGTAATTCGTGTCTACAAATCTCTATTTTACAATTTCAACCTGATCTTCGGTAAGCAGGGGTAAGTTTTTAAAACGTAAAATAATGTTACCGGTTGTTACCACATCTTTTTGGCAATAGGTAACAATGCGTTCCAGGTTTTTTTCTTTCCAGTACACATCACCCACCATACTGCCGTCAATATCATCTTTGGGCGATGGTACATTTAAAGCCGCAGCCAATAATTTTAAGGAAGTATAATGTTTGTAATCGCCAAAGCGCCAGTATTGAAACGTATCAATCATATTCGTCTCCCAGGGTTTCATATTCTGAAAATCGAGAAATGGAGGAATGGGTAAACCGTTAATCAATAACCGGCGGCAAATAAATGGAATGTCAAACTCTTTTATGTTGTGCCCGGTAAAGCTCCATTTATTATTATTGGTTTCCATTTTTTGCAGGGCCGCGATAAAATCCTGCAACAATATTTTTTCATCATCGCCATAAAAAGATTTTAACCTTAAGAGCGTAGCTTTACCTTCTCTTTTAAAATAGCCAACACTTATACAGACCACTTTCGAAAATTCGGCCATAACACCGGCACGCATGGGATAAAATTCTGCAGCAGTTGTATTTTCTGGTAATGATCGCTGAACTTTTTCTTCCCAAAGATGCTTCCAGTCTTCGTTCAGTTCATCAAAACTTGCATATTCCGATACGGTTTCAATATCAATTAAGAGCAGGTTTTCTAATCGTATGTTTTGCATAGTGCATGATTATGCGAACAAAATACAAATCAGTTTTTATAAATGCAAGAGTTATGAATCCATGAGACTCATTACCGCTACTTCGTAAGGTTTATTAAGTCTTTACAAGTTTGCATACAGAATGGAACAAGGGCTTTGCTTACCTTATTGTGACAAAAAAATCGTAAATTTGCAATGTAAATCAACTAATATAATGGAACAGTCAATAAACATTACAGACATTAAAAGCCTATACCCGGACGAATGGGTTTTGCTTGGAAACCCAATAATGGACGGCAGCAAAATTGATGTTCTGTCGGGCATTCCTTTATTTCACAGCAAAGACAAAAAAGAAGTTTGTTACATAGGCAGAGACAAAACCGCAAACTTTGATACAGTTACATTGATTTATACAGGAACTTTTAAACCTGCAAGAAAGATTACCGGCATTTTTAACCGCATTGCAAAATGACCTATAAGTTTAAACGGGAGCCTGAAAGCGGACTTATACTTGTGAACATTGAAATTGACAACAAGTATGAATTGAAGATGATTTTAGATACAGGTGCAACAAATACAACCATTGACAGCAACGCATTGTACTTAACCGGACACGATCTTAAAGACAACATAGGAACTGTAAAAATTGAAACTGCAAATGGAATTATTGAAACGCAGATTTTTGAAATTAATATGTTCGCATCACTTGGGTTGATAAAAGAAAAATTTCAAGTTCAGGTTTATGATTTCTCTGCTCATGGAATTTTTTCAGACTACAACGGTCTTCTAGGACTTGACTTTTTAGAAGGAACAAAATTTTGTATTGACACAAAAGAAAACACAATAACCTTATCTTAAAGCAAATAGTCTTTCTGTAACTGTCCATTGCTTAAAACGTTATCCCAACAAAAACCTGAATACTCTGGCTCTTCCACGATTGCCTGTTATCAATATCGTTTAATTCGGTTAAACCGAGTTTGTACCTTGCCCCTAAGTTTACAAAGGGTAGTTGAATAAAAAAACCTCCAATGGCGGCCCATTCGCCGTTCTTGTAAAGATTACCATTGGTTTTTAAACTGTCAACAGTTTGTTTTAACAAGCCACCATAAGCCGGGCCAATTTGAAGTTTTACCCTTTTACTTTGTCCTACATTAATATTAAGCAATACGGGCACTTCCAGGTAATTCATTTTTGCCTTTTTCTGGCTGCCTCCTAAAAAAAGATCATTATAAATATCATTCGCGTCGTTACTAAACTCAGATGAGGTTTGTACAAAATTAACTTCCGGCTGCAAACCGAACCTGCTGCTGAAATTAAATTGCAGAAATATGCCTGCCTGGAAATTAAAATTAAAACCCTGTTTATAAGACTGCCCGCTTATTTTATTGATGTTAACTCCACCCCTGGCTCCAATGCGAAAGAAGTTTTCATGTTCATCGGTCCCGTTATTACTTTGCGCAAAAGAGAAGGTAGTAACAAGAAGAAACGAAGCCAGCAAGAATTTTTGCATGATTTTATATTTAGCGGGGATACTGTCTAGTTGCCAAGATTGTGCCAAACTAAGGCCAAACAGTTCCTCTTCTGGCTTTGGCCGCTTTGTGGCCAGGAAGTCATCATTGCAAATTGCTGCAGACGGAATTATTCACTGCTTTCCATATCTTAAATAATTAAGAGCAAAGCTATTTACAGTATGCTTTGCAAAAAATACGTAGTTGGCAGGAGGAATACCAGTACATGATTTTTTGTATGCTCACTTATAGAGTACACAGCCTGGGGAGCCTATCGGGGTAATGAGTCTCAGTACATGATTTTTTGTATGCTCACTTATAGATCAAAACTATTCCATTCCAGCATCGCCAGCTGTCTCAGTACATGATTTTTTGTATGCTCACTTATAGTGTTTTTGCAAGTAATGGTTTCTCTGCTATAGAGTCTCAGTACATGATTTTTTGTATGCTCACTTATAGAACACATACTAGCCATTCAGTAGCTGGTAAAACGTCTCAGTACATGATTTTTTGTATGCTCACTTATAGCAAATATTTAATGCGGCAATCAAGCACATTCCATGTCTCAGTACATGATTTTTTGTATGCTCACTTATAGTCGACGGAGCTTACGGAGAAAGATTCTTTAACGTCTCAGTACATGATTTTTTGTATGCTCACTTATAGAAAGTGACCTATAGTGAATCTTTGAATTTTTTGTCTCAGTACATGATTTTTTGTATGCTCACTTATAGTTGGTGCAGACTAAAC
>JANNYY010000298.1:0-4266 GCA_031410355.1 Chitinophagaceae bacterium
CCTGGTTTGGTACTGATAAAATTTTACGAAGCGGCTGGAGCTGGGGCGAAGCCTATTTAAAAAATGGTGTCACTGCTTTTGAAGCAACTGTTGGAAAAGGAAAGCTATATGCTTTTACTCCTGAGATCACTTTCAGGGCACAGTCGCAGGGTACATTTAAATTGTTGTTTAACCAGTTATATAGTCATTAATAATTTTGCAAAACAGGTGTAAAAGTTTTACCGGCTTGTTTTTTTAATGATTAGTTCCGATTTGAATTATAAAGATTAAGCACTAACTTTAAACGGGTTCTGTAGTTTGCTTAAAGCTTAGCCTGTTCCATTTACTAACTCAGATGAAATACTGCTTATCACTTTTTTTGTCCATTTTTTTTATACAGTTGGCTTTTGCCCAACCATCGGTAAAAAATGAAATACCCAATGCAAGTAAAGGAAACACTTATGCAGTTATTGTTGGCGTTGCCAAATACCTTGACGCCGACCTCCAACTCCAATTTGCAAACAGGGATGCCGAGATCTTTGCCGATTTTTTAATATCTGCTTCCGGCGGTTCGGTACCAAAAGAAAATATAAAACTGTTGATTGATGATGATGCAACACAGGGCGAAATAGAAAAAGCAATTGTAAAGCTAAAAGACAAATGCACTAAAGATGACAATGTATTTTTTTATTTTTCCGGGCATGGGGCTCTTGAAAATGAAACGATGTATAACGATGGATACCTGATCTGCTATAATACCTCTTCTGTAGCATTTAAAAATATGGGGGTAAGTATTGTTTGGCTTAATAAAATGGCTAATACCCTTGCAGTACAAAATAATGCTAATGTAATTATGATAACCGATGCCTGCCACTCAGGCAGAATGGCCAACAATAAATTTAAAGGAAGCGCTTTGGTTGGAGAACAGTTGATGATAACTAAACAGCATGAAATAAGAATAGCATCCTGCAAACCCGATGAGTTATCCATTGAAAAACAGGACTGGGGTGAGGGAAGAGGCGTTTTTTCTTATCACCTCGTTAATGGCCTGCAGGGAGGTTTGGCAGATGCCGATAATAACGGGATTGTTACAGTGGGAGAAATTAAAGTTTACCTCGAAAATGCTATGGCTAATGACCAGGTACTGAAAAATGATGGCGAAACTCAAACCCCGGTAATAAAAGGCAGGCCTGATTTTCAACTATCTACCCCGGTACCATCTGAAACAATTAAAATAAAACAAACGGTTAGTGATGATTCTGTTTCAAATGCCGCGATGATAAATGCTATGAAACTTGCTGAAGCAGAAGGCCCTGCTGATCCCGAAGAATATTTTTTCTCCCTATTAAAAAAAGAAGACCTGGAGTGGTTAACAGAGGATTTAAAGCTGGATTCGCTTGCCGCTGATGCCATTGCTTTTAAATTGATAAATGAACTGGAAAAAAGGCCTTTAACCGAATCTCAATTAATAAAACTTAAAGACCTTACAAGCCAATTAAAAAATGACAAAGAAAAACTACAACAGTTTAATGTTTCTCTTGGCAGAACTATTGTTGATAAGGGGCAGGATGTTATTTTGCAGTACATAAAAGGAGACGAGGCTGAACTGGAACGGCGCAGGTATTATAATATTTACAGCAGTGGTTACGATGTTTATCCAAAAATGTTTGCTGCTGCATTAAAATTATCACAGGGTGATGAATACCGGAGCAACATCTCGGCCATCTTCCTCCATTATTTTACCGGTGTAGCGCTCCGGTTAAAAATTCCTGTCACAGCAGATCCAAAACCATTAATTGAGCAGGCGTTTGCTGAACAGAAAAAAGCATTGGCACTGGAAGAATATGCTGCTTATATTTATAACGAACTGGGCATATTGTACCAGTACAAAAACAAATATACCGAAGCCGAAAAACATTTTATAAAAGCAACTGAGCTTTCACCAGATTGGGCGTTACCACATTCAAATTTATGCGGATTGTATGCCACCACCGCCAAATATGAAAAGGCAATGCTGGCCTGCCAGGAAGCAGACAGGTTACACAGAGCCCCTGATAGCTTAAAGGCCGGTTTGCAATCTGTAAGTGTAAACATGGGTTTTATCAATGAAAAAACGGGGAACTATTTATTTGCCGAAGAATATTACCACGATGCCATCGATATTAACTCCCGGCATTTTTTCCCTTTTCAAAGCCTTGGATATGTAAATATGAACATCACAAATTATGCAATGGCCGATTCTTTCTTTTATGAAGCGGATCTTCGAAAAAAGGGATTTCATTTCGAGGGTAACCAATGGGAAAGAACTCCCATTACGATGATTGCGGGTCCCTCTGTCCCTTTATTTTGCAAATTCGATACATCCATTTTATTATCAACCGATATTTTTGCTTTTTTCACCTGGGGCGTACAGGAATACGAAAAAGGTAATTATTTAAATGCGGTAAGAATATTAAAAAAGGTAATTGCAAACGATAAAACCAATCCATTGGTATTTCATTACCTGGGTAAAGTATTTTACGATCAGCAAAAATGGGAAGAGGCAGAGATCAATTTTAAACTGGCATTAAAATACAGTAAGAATGAAGAGGACTTTCAGCATTATGTCGACTCGGCGATCGCCTCCCGGTTTTATCCCTACGATCACAAATGTTTTGAAGAGTTTTTCCGCGGAAGACATTATAAACAGATAGAAGACCATTATTTCGCCGGTACCATATACGAATCCTGGAAGCATGTTGAAGAGGCTGAAAACTTCTTTAAAGATATTATTGAGATAGAGCCTATGAGGATCGGCGGTTATTTAAAATTATGGCGCCTGTATGAAAACCAGGCACGATATAACGAAGCAGAAGCAGTGATAAAAGATTATGGGGTTTTTGTTGACCCGGTGCAGGGAGAAAGTGAGTTGAATGCATTTTACAGGAGAGTGATCGAAAGGTTCCCGGATGATGGTAACTGGAATTACAAGCTTGGAATCTTCCTATACAACCTGGCTTCATTTGATTCAAGAGTTCCGTATTTTGATTCAATAGTGTACTTTCCGTTATTGAATAAAGAACTATTCATTGATATTGACCTTTATAATAAGCTGGATACAACTGCTTCATTAGCTTTATCAGACAGATCGTCAACAGGAGCCCCTCCTTTAATTGTATTGGACGATAAAAAACTTTTTAAACATCCAAAGAACCATAAAATACCAGGTACCAATGAGGGTATCCCCTTGTCGGGGCCGGTATACCTGCCCCGTAAAGATGGCATTACGTATTTAAAAAGAGCAGCCGAACTGTTATCGGAGAGGGAAGTACTGGCAGATATTCATTTCAAGATCGGCAACATCTATTTATGGGCGGGTTCCAAAAAACAGGCTTATCCTTATTTTGAAAAATCACTCAGGCTGGTACCTGACAATGCCAATGCAAGGTTAACGCTTGTTGATATTTATTCAGCCTTGTTTAAAAACAGGGCCGCACTGGACCAGCTCAATTATTTGTACGACAGCAGCCAGATCAATTTTGAGAAAAGATTATTGCTTGCACAATTTAATGTACATGCAGGCTGGTTTGATAAAGCCAAACAACTTTTAGATAAAGCCGAAGCCATTCACCCTTACATGGTGCCTGAAATTGAAGACTTGCGGGGACGTTTAAATATGCTGAACAATAAACCCAAAGAAGCAATTGCATTTTATCTTAACACTTTAGATGCAGCTGAATTTTATCCTGGAAACATACTTGAAACTTATGCAAGGTTTACTTGTTACACATTATCCAGGTTATATGCAAAAACAGGTAACAGTAAGGAAGCCTTTAATTGGCTGCAGTCTGCAATTGATTTTGGCTTTAATTATTCATTTGTTTTGAAGTATGATCCTTATATGGCAGCCTGCGCAAAACCGCAAAATGGCAAACATTGGTTAGTAGTTTTAGCGCAAAAACATATAAATCAAATTTAGCGGGTAATTAATAAAACATGAAACAAACTGTTGCTTTTATTATTTCCTTTTTCTGTTACAAATTTATCGTAGCACAGCCATTTATTAATTCTAATACCGCTGGTAAACCCGCAGGCACCGGCAATACCTATGCACTCATCATTGGTGTTGCCAAATACCTTGACACGGATATCAGCCAACTGCAGTTTGCAAACCGGGATGCGGCGATCTTTGCAGATTTCTTAATGTCTGTGCCCGGCGGCTCTGTACCAAAAGAAAACATAAAATTGTTAACTGACCATGATGCTACAAAAGCTGAAGTAGAAACTGCCATCATCACACTAAAAAAC
>JANNYY010000299.1:0-16649 GCA_031410355.1 Chitinophagaceae bacterium
ATTTCACTTCAGCCCCACACAAAAAAGATGTATTAATGTGCCCCTAACATTTTTAGACTCCACCGTATCATTTGCGCCCATTGTAAAATTTTACTGGAATTTTGGTGACGGCAGCAATATAGATTCGGTTAATTTAAACCCGGTGCATACTTATACCACTTCCGGTAATTTTACAGTTACACAAAGAGTAATTGGTGCAGATGGTTGTGAGGCAACCAATACACAGGTGATTACCATCGGAAGCAAGCCTGTGGCTGCTTTTGGATATAATGATTATTGTGTTGCAAGTACAATACAGTTTACCGATTTATCAAGCGTAACAGTGGGTACCATAAATAACTGGTACTGGGATTTTGATAATACTCTGACTTCTGTTCTTCAAAATCCTACAAGCAGTTATGCAACCGGCGGAGATAAAGTTGTAAAGCTTGCTGTTAAATCTATTGAGGGCTGTGAATCTGATACATTGTACAAGACTATACACATATATACAAGGCCCGTAGTTGATTTTACTTTTACAGATTCAGTTTGCCTCGGTTCACGCACAGACTTTTATGGCTTTGCTATTTCCAGTACCGATCCTATAACCAATTGGAGGTGGGTTTTCCCCCCCCCTGCAAATTTTTTTACTACACAACTTGCATTTCAGGTTTTTTCAACTCCCGGTATTCATCCTGTAAGTTTTTCAGCCTCAAGTAGTGGCAGCATCACCGGATGTGCTGGAACAATTGTAAAAAATGTTTTTGTTGTAAATAAACCAACAGCTTATTTTAAAAGCAATACCATCTGCCAATCTGCAATAACCACATTTACCGATTCTTCTTACACCACCGATGGAGTTGCGGTAACAGGATGGTGGTGGGATCTCGGTAATGGGCAGTTTTCTAATCAGCAAAATCCAACAACTACTTATACCACAGCAGGGCCAAAGATCATAAGACATGTGGCCATAAATTCAAGAGGTTGTATTTCAGATACTTTAACGCAAACCATAAATGTATCTGCAAAACCAACAACCAATTTTGGTTTTAGTAACCCGCTTTGTACAGGTTTACCCGTGCAGTTTTCCGATTCATCTGTTGTTGCAGGCGGCACTGTAAACCAGTGGAGCTGGATCTACAATGGAATACAATGGAGTGCACAACAAAATCCTGCACGTACATTTGCAGTCGGCCCACAAACAGTAAAATTAGTTACCACAAGCAATGCAGGTTGTGTAAGTGATACGGTTGCAAAATCATTTGTTATCATCCCAAGCCCCAATGTTAGTTTTAGTTTTAATGATGGCTGTAAAAATGATTTGATAAATTTTTCGGCAGTTGACGGTTCGGGCACGGTAACCAACTGGAAATGGACTTTTGGTGATGGTGGTATTTCAAATGCAAGAGATACGCAGCACGTTTATACCGCCAGCGGAACGTACCCTGTAAAATTATACGCCACAGCAACAAATGGATGCTATAGCGATTCGCTGCAAAAAAATATTATTATATACGGCACCAATGCTTTTGCCGGCAACGATACCATCACGCCTTCCGGCAGGCCTTTACAATTACAGGCCAGTGGAGGCACCAGTTATGAATGGACACCGGCAACGGGGCTCAATAATCCATTCATTTCAAACCCCATTGCCATATTAACAGGCACCCGTACATATACCTACACTGTAAGAGCATACACCCTGCTTGGCTGCGAAAGTTTTGACGATATTACCATACAGGTTTACCAGGCACCCGAAATTTATTTGCCCAATGCATTTACGCCCGACGGCAATACCCTGAATGATGTGTACCGGGGCAGCCCGGTAGGTATAAAGGAATTTAAATTCCTGAAAATTTTTAACCGCTATGGGGAGGAAGTATTTTCTACCACAGATTATTCAAAAGGATGGGATGGAACCTGGAAAGGAAAAGCCCAAGGCAACGGTGTGTATGTTGTTATTGCAAGAGGTATAGATTACCGGGGGCTTGTTGTGGAGCGGCAGGGTACAGTGATGCTGATCAGGTAAGAATACTGTTTAAAACCCTGTCAGTGCTGCATCAATCAAAAAATCTTTTACATCTTTTTCACTCACTTCAAAACCGGGCATAAATTCTACGGGTTCATCAAAACTGATATCATCAAAGTAACAAAGTTGTTTGCTGAACAGTACAGGGTTAAAAACATCTGTAAATAATTCTTTTGCCTTATTGCAAATTTCAGTTACGGAAAAATGGTCTTTAAGGATGAAGTATAGATCCACATAGTCTTTCCACTTTCCCCTGCCTCCCAAAGCAAAAGCTTTCATTGCCGCAAGTGTAAGCAGGTCAGGGATTCTAAAATATTTTTCGTGATATGCAGTTGCTTCAATTGAAAAAGGGAATTGAAAGAATGTAAGTTTTACGTTGTTTATTGTAAAATGAACCTGGTCTGATTTCTGAACAATTATATTGGATGAAAAACCGGAATCAAGTACCTGCTTTTTTATTGAGATAACATTTACATTAACATCAGTGAATAAATCAAAATCAACAGATCCACGGTGGCCAATATGCAAGGCTATAGCTGTACCGCCAACCATGTAATAATTTTTGGAGTATTTTTTTATGAATGGAAGCAAATCATGCTGCTCCTTAGTCAGGATCTCAAGATGCATACTTCTTAAAATAAAGTGTAAAATAGTTCCTCGAAACTGCATCATAATTGTTGGCAGCTCTTTCCGATTTATTTATCTGCTCAAAAAAAACGGTAGCAGCATTCTTTATACCTACAATATTAAACAGGGTCTTGATCTCTTCTTTATCAGCATAATTAATAAAAAACTCCAGCACCACAGGTAAAGGCAGGTTTTCTTTTTCGCTGTCTTTTGTGTACCAGAAAAGATGTGCATTTTTGCGTATCAAAGCCTTTAATTCAGTGCTGTTTTCCATGCAATAAAGTTACTGAATTTATGCCGCAATTCCCTTTATCATCTTCTGTAAAAACCCATGCAATTCACTCATTGTTTTCACATCTTCTACCACCAATATCCCGTTCTTACCAACCTGTTTTAATTTACCCTTGTTGGTGCCGGTTTGTAAAAAAGATAAGATACCTGTAAAAATTTCGCTTTGAAAATAAGGAGAGTCTGGATTGCTCACAAAGAAACATTTGAGTGTGTTGTTCTTTAAAAACATTTTCTCAAAACCCAGTTCCACAGCAATTCTGCGGCAGCGTACTGTGGTAAACAAATCTTCTACCTGTGGTGGTATGGGGCCAAACCTGTCAGTCATTTCTGCATGAAAAGCGGTAAGGTCTTCTTCGTTATCACAATTATCTAACCTGCTGTACAACGATAATCTTTCTGTAATACTTTCTACATAACTGTCAGGAATCAGGATCTCCAAATCGGTATCAATGCTGCAGTCCGTAACAAAATCATCCTGCTGTGCAATTTCTTCCTTGTATAATTCTTTAAACTCGGTGCGTTTTAATTCACGTATGGCTTCGTCTAAAATTTTCTGGTACATTTCAAAACCAATTTCAGCAATAAAGCCACTTTGCTCGCCGCCCAGCATATTGCCGGCACCACGTATATCCAAATCTCTCATGGCAATCTGGAAGCCGCTGCCCAGGTCGCTGTATTGTTCAAGTGTGCTTAATCTTTTACGGCTGTCAACCGGTAAGGTACTCATGGGCGGCGCAAATAAATAACAGAAGGCTTTTTTGTTACTGCGGCCAACCCTTCCCCTAAGCTGGTGCAGGTCGCTTAAACCAAACTGGTGTGCATTATTTACAATGATGGTATTTACGTTTGGTATATCAACACCGCTCTCTACAATATTAGTACAAACCAGCACATCGTATTTTTTATCCATAAAATCCAGGATGGTATCTTCCAAATCATCACCATCCATTTGCCCATGTGCATAAGCAATACTTACATCCGGGCAAAGCCCCTGTATAAAACCCTTCATCTCGGCTAAACCATTTACCCGGTTGTGTATAAAGAAAACCTGTCCGCCTCTTTCCGTTTCATAATAAATAATATCACGTATGGCATCTTCATTAAAAACCATCACTTCGGTTTGTATGGGTTGCCGGTTTGGTGGCGGGGTATTGATGATGCTCAGATCTCTTGCTCCCATTAAACTGAATTGCAGTGTGCGTGGAATGGGCGTTGCAGTAAGCGTTAATGAATCAACCGTAGTTCTTAATTGTTTTAATTTTTCTTTTGCAGCCACTCCAAATTTTTGTTCCTCATCAATGATCATTATCCCCAGGTCTTTAAACTTTACATCTTTGCTGAGCAAGGCATGTGTGCCGATGATGATGTCAACTTTTCCTTCGGCAACTTTTTGTAAGGTTTCTTTTTTTTCTTTGGCCGATTTAAAGCGGTTTATAAAATCAACTGTAACCGGAAAATCTTTTAACCTGTCGCCAAATGTTTTGTAATGCTGGTAAGCCAAAATTGTTGTTGGTACCAAAACCGCAGCCTGCTTACCATCGCAGCAACTTTTAAATGCAGCACGTATGGCAATTTCTGTTTTACCAAATCCTACATCCCCGCAAACCAACCTGTCCATGGGTGAAGGTTTTTCCATATCACGTTTTACATCTTCAGTTGCTTTGCCCTGATCGGGTGTATCTTCATAAATAAAACTGGCTTCCAGTTCGGTTTGCATATAATTATCGGGGCTGTGTGCAAACCCTTCCTGGCTTTTTCGCTGGGCATATAATTTTATCAGGTCGGTTGCAATATCCTTTACCTGTCTTTTGGTTTTATCTTTAAGTTTGTTCCATACATCGCTGCCCAGTTTATTCATTTTAGGCACCGTGCCTTCCTTGCCGCTGTACTTGCCAATTTTATGTAAGGAAGAAATATTTACATACAAAAGGTCGCCATCTTTATACTGAATGCGCACGGCTTCCTGCATTCTGCCGTTTGCTTCTATTTTCTGTAAGCCGCTGTACACACCAACTCCATGATCAATATGTGTTACATAATCGCCGGGTTGTAATTCCCTCAGCGTTTTTAAAGTAAGTGCTTTGTTTTTGCTGAAGGCCTGTTTTACTTTGTATTTATGGTAACGCTGAAATATCTGGTGATCGGTATAGCAAACCGTTTTAAGGTCGTCATCAATAAACCCTTCATGAATGGAAGTGGGAACAGGAATAACATTTATCTCTGCTTTAAGATCAGTAAAAATCATATGCAATCTTTCTAACTGTTTTGGATTTTCGGCAAACAGGTAGATATTGTATTTTTTGGCTTCGTACTCTTTTAAATTTTTTATCAGCAGATCAAATTGCCGGTTGAAGGATGGTTGTTCTTTGGTGGCAAAGTGAATTGGTTGTCCGTTGTTCGTTGTCCGATGTTCGTTTGCGAAGTAAGCCTTGTTCCCAAATTCTATGATATGCCTTTGCTTTACCTGTTCTTCAATTACAGATGCGTTTACAAAATCATTTTTATTCAAATCACTTTTAAAACTAAGTTCATCATCTTCATTTTGCCCACTGCTAACTGCCCACTGCCCACTGCCAATTGCCAACTGCAGGTCTTCTTCCTGCTGCTCAATCTTTTCTTTAATGAAATCCCAGTCCTCACTCCATACAACCGTATTCTCGGGTAAAAATTCCATTATCGAAACTTTTTCACCAGAGTCAAATTGTGTCTCAACATTAGGTATTATACTTACCTGCAATAATTTTCTTTCGCTCAACTGGGTTTCCGGATCAAAAATGCGGATGCTGTCAACTTCGTTACCAAACAATTCTACCCGGTAAGGTTTTTCATTGCCGAAAGAATAAATATCCAAAATACCGCCACGCACAGCAAACTGCCCCGGCTCATAAACAAAATCGGTACGGGTGAAACCATAGCCAATAAACCTTTCGTAAATGTTATTGCTATCAATGGTATCGCCTTGTTTTATGGAGATGATATTGGCAGAAAGTGTTTTTGGCAGCACTACTTTTTCAAATAAGGCTTCGGGGTAAGTTACTATTAAACCAACCCGGTTATCGCCCATAGGATTCGAAAAGCGGGTGAGGCATTCAGTTCTTAACATTACATGGCTGGCATTAAGCAACCGGTAGTTCTTTTTATTTTTAAAAGAAGAAGGAAAGTAAAATAGGTTCAGTGCACTGGTTAAATTCTCTAAGGTATTGTGAAAATAGGCAGCTTCTTCGGCATCCCGCAAAATTACCAGGTGATTTAACTGTGATGCAGAAGCATGATTGAAAACAGCGGAAACAATGAAAGGCGCTGCACTTCCATGAAGGCCTTTAAGCCAGATCTGTTGGGGTTGGGATGCAGTTATCCTGTCCACTATTTTAAAACAGCGGGGGTCATGTAAATATCCTTTCAACAACATTTCCAGGTTCATTGGGTTAGCAAAGATAAGCCGAATTAAAAAGGCAGGACAATTATCTCTTTTAAATGGCAATATAGGGGCAACAAAAACGTTAACCATAATGTCTTATCCATGATTCTTTAAGGAGTTGCCAACCTTTTTTAAGTTTGTTTAAGATGAAAAGATATTTTTAAAGGTTGACAACCCTAACGTTGTATAATCAGCGATTTAATATATATTTTTGTGAGTATAACTTTTTGTAACCAAAATCCAATGGCAATTTTAACCAAATGAAAAAATTTTATTCTTTCTTATTTTTCACCATGCTGCTGTTGAGTTTTGTAACAGCATCTGCACAAAATACTGATATACCTGTTCGTTTTGCAGCAGGCAATTTTATAACCGGCAATAATATTCAAAAACAAAGTTTTCAAAGCGAAAATCTGCAGGCTGCTGCTTTTAATAACGATTATTATGTGCTGGTACAGTTTTCTAAACTACCATCGCTGCAGGCTCAGAATAATTTAAGAAATGCAGGCCTGAACCTGGAAACTTATTTACCCGGCAATGCCTACCTGGCAACCATAAAAAATACTTTTGATTTTTCGCAGGCAAATCAATTTGAAATTATTTCCATCAACAATATCCCGCCATTTTATAAAATTGACCGGGCTTTTGCTGTTTACAGGGAAACAAATAATAAAGAAGAGCAAAAACTTATTGCAGTAACTTATTATACTTCTATAAACAGGGCTGTTGTAATGGAAGCCTTACAAAAAACGGGTGCTTTGATAGTGCCAACTAAGTTTACAGAAACCAACGTAATTTTTATACAGGCTAATACGGAAAAAATAAATACCATTGCAGCCTTGCCCTTTGTAAGTTATATCAGCTTACAAAGCTTAACTGATAAGCCATTGAATTATAAAAGTGTTGGTAAACATGCGGTAACCAGTTTGCTTTCGCCATCAGGAAAAAATTTAAGCGGTAAAGGAATTGTTGTTGGCATTGGCGATAATTCTGAAATTGTAACACCGCATCTTGATTTTACAGCAAGGGTGATCAACCGTATACCTTTTCCTTTAAGTTTTCATGGCACTCACGTTTCCGGAATTGTGGCTGGTGGCGGTATATTGGATCCTAAACATAACGGCATGGCGCCCCGGGCAACCATTGTAAGCCAGTACCTGAGCGATATTATTACTGCTGCCCCAACCTATGTAACAGATTATAATATGGTTGTTACCAATAATTCTTATACAAATGCTGAAGGGGGTTGTGTTGGCACAGGAGCTTATGATGTAGTGAGTAATTATGTTGATAAACAAATGGGCGATCATAAAAAATTATTGCATGTTTTTTCTGCCGGTAATGATGGCCGCAATACCTGTGCGCCATATCCACTTTCATTTGCTACAATTAAATCGGGCTACCAGGTTGCAAAAAATGTTTTAACAGTAGGTGCCATTGATACCCTGTATGCTGCCGCAGTTTTTACAAGCCGCGGGCCGGTAAATGACGGCAGGTTAAAACCAGAGATAGTGGCAACCGGGTATAATGTGTTTTCTACCAGTCCTTTTTTTGGTTACGAAAGAAGCAATGGCACCAGCATGAGCGGCCCCATTGTAGCGGGCGTAGCAACTTTATTAAATGAACAATACCGCAAATCAAATGGTAATGCCATACCACAGGCTGCTTTAATTAAAGCTGTGTTATGCAATGCTGCCGAAGACCTTGGTAACCCGGGGCCTGATTTTATTTTTGGCTTTGGAAATTTAAATGCCCGGAGAGCTGCCGATGCCATTGAAAACAACAGGTTTTATATCAGCAGTGCAACACCATCAACCAATACAATTGCTGTACCTGCAGGTGCCCGGCGTTTAAAAGTAATGTTGTATTGGGCCGATACTGCAGCAGCCCCAAATGCAGCAACACAATTAATAAATGACTTCGATCTTACTGTTGTTGCACCCGGAAATATTACACATCAGCCTTTAATTTTAAATGCAGCACCGGCAAATGTAAATGCAAATGCAGTTGAAGGTGCAGACCATGTGAACAATATTGAACAGGTTGTAATTAATAATCCTGTTGCAGGAAATTATGATTTAAAAGTAAATGCATATACACTGCCTTACGGCCCCCAGGAATATGTTGTTACTTACCAGGTAGATATGAATGGAGTAACCGTTGAATATCCTTTTGGTGAAGAAAAATTAGTGCCGGGTGAACCGGAGATCATACGCTGGAATGCTTATGGTGATGAGAGTAATACCATAAAGCTGGAATATTTTGATGGCACATCCTGGAACCTGATCACGGATACGGTACCAGCAAATGCACAATCTTATAACTGGGTTGTTCCTTCAACAGTAAGCAACAATTATCTAATGCGGGTTAGCAGAAATTCATCTGCCTATACTGATCAAAGCAACTTTAGTTTTACTGTAATTGGCCAGCCCTTTGTAACGGCTACAGTAGCCTGTGATGGATTTGCGCAATTAGACTGGCCTGCTGTAAGCGGCGCTACATCTTACGATATCTGGCAACTGAAAGGGGATACCATGGCCATTATTGGTAATACAACAAGCCTTACTTATTTAATACCTGGTTTAAACAGTTCAACAACTTATTGGTTTGGTGTTAGTGCAAAAAACGGGGCAATTAATGGCAGAAGATCTTTATCCAGATTGGTTTTACCGTCAACAGGTGTTTGTACCTTATCTATGTTTGA
Organism: Chitinophagaceae bacterium; assembly: GCA_031410355.1. GTDB lineage: Bacteria > Bacteroidota > Bacteroidia > Chitinophagales > Chitinophagaceae > Ferruginibacter. Next base: position 9,049 of record JANNYY010000299.1, read on the forward strand.
TAATAATTTAAAAGCAGTATCTATTGATGCACCGGTTACCGGAAGACAGTTTACATCTTCAGCTTTAACAGCATCAGAACAAATTAAATTTACTGTTAAAAACCTTGATGATGCAGCAACATCGGGCAGTTATGATATTTATTACAAGATCAATAATGATGCCCCGGTAATGCAAACTGTTTCAAATGTTATTGCGGCATTGGCCTCTAACCAATTTATTTTTACAACGCCGGCAAATTTTTCGTTACCCGGCATTTATACCATTAAGGCCTGGGTAAAGAAAACCGGCGATACACAGGTTTTGGATGATACTACGACAGTAACAATCAAACATTTGGCAAATGCGATATTAACACTGCCGGTGCTGGATGGTTTTGAAAGTGCATTGCCCAAAGAATATACAGTAAATACAACCGGCCTCGACAGTATTGACCGTGTTGATTTTAAAGCAAACACAACAAGAGGCCGGGCCCGTACATTTGTAAACACAGGCTTTGCTTTAAACGGCAGCAAGGCAATAACGCTGGACCAATTTCCGGTGGGTTCATTAAATACCGACAGCCTGCTGATGACTTATAACCTTGGTAATTATATAAGCGGCCAGCAATTGCGGTTAGACTTTTATTACAAAAACCATGGCAATGAAAATAACCCCAACAACAAGGTTTGGATACGTGGCAGCGATACAAAACCCTGGATTTTAGCTTATGATCTGATTGCCTACCAGGCTGAACTGGGCGGGTATAAACATGCAATTATTAATGTGAATGATGTGCTGGACACTGTTGTGCCTGCACAGCCCATCAGCAGCAGTTTTCAAATAAAATTCGGCCAGCAGGGCAATACTTCGGCCAATCTTCCAAATCCAATTCTTGACCAGGATGATGGTTATACTTTTGATGATGTAAGCATAAAAGAAGTAACAAACGATATAGGAATTACCCGGGTTATTTCGCCGTCCATTTCAGGTTGCGGAACTGCAGGCAGCCAGGCTGTGTCATTCGAAATAAAAAATTACAGCAGCACTACTTTTACCAATGTGCCGGTTTATTATAGTATTAACGGCGGCAGCCCGGTAATGGAAACAATTGCCTCATTAGCTCCGGGTTTAACAACGCAAATATTTGCGGCACCGGTAAATCTTACAGTAAATACAGATTACAGTTTTAATTTTTGGATTTACGAAGCAACAGATAATTACAGAAGCAACGACAGTATTTTAAATTATAATTTTCATGTAAGCCCCGTTATCAGTACGTTTCCCTACCTGGAGGGTTTTGAAAGCGGTGCCGCAAGCTGGTACAGTAAAGGACAAAACAATAGCTGGCAGTTGGGTACACCTGCCAAAACAGTTATTAATAAAGCAGCCAACGGCAGTAAAGCATGGGTAACCAGTTTAACAGGTCTGTATAATTCCAATGAAATTTCTTATTTGTATTCGCCTTGTTTTAATTTAAGTGCATTAACCCAGCCGGTGTTATCCTTCAGTCATATTTTTGTACTTGAAGATGGATTACCTGCCGATTATACCTGGATTGAATATTCTGATAATGGCGGCGTAACCTGGACCCGTTTGGGAACAAATGGCGCCGGTACAAACTGGTACAACGATCCAACGGGAAAAAATCAATGGCGCCCATCATTAGTTACCTGGCATGTTGCCAGTATTAATTTACCAACTACAGGCAGTAATGTGCGTTTCCGTTTTGTAATGGCGAGCGATATGGGATTTAACCTGGAAGGAGTAGGCATTGATGATATACATGTGTTTGATAAAGCACCCATTTATGCCGGCGCACCGCTTACCGGAATTACCCAGGCTGTTAGTGGCAGCAACTGGATACATTTTAATTCGGGAGCAACAAGGGTAGCATCAATAAATGCAAATGGAAATAACATGGGTAATACCACGGTAGATGTTTATCCATATACCGGAACGGTAAGAGTAAGCAACAATCAATATTATGTAAACCGCAATATTGTTATCAGGCCAACAACACAACCCGGCGCCGATGTAAGTGTACGTTTTTATTTTACAGATGCAGAAGCTAAAAGCTTACTGGCGGCTACGGGCTGCGGCAGTTGCGCTGTTACCAAAGATCCTTACGAACTGGGCGTAACCAAATACAGTGGTACTGCTGCGGAGGAAAATGGATCGCTGGCAGATAATACAGGGGGAATCTACATGTTTATACTGCCGGCCAACACTGCAATCATTCCTTACGATAATGGTTACTATGCAGAGTTTCCGGTAAACAGTTTCAGTGAGTTTTGGCTGAACAATGGCGGCGCTGCCGGTATAAATCCATTGCCTGTAAAACTGTTAACTTTTGACGCTATTAAACAAACTAAAAAAGTTTTGTTGCAATGGATTACAGATAATGAAATAAATACTGATAAATATATTGTGGAAAGAAGCACTGATGGAATTAATTACCAGGCTATTGGTACTGTAACTGCTTTTAACTCCAACAATAAAAATAATTACAGCTTTACTGATTTACAACCATTGCCCGGTATAATTTTTTACCGTTTAAAGCTGATAGATAAGAATGGCAGTTTCCTTTATTCTCCTGTTAGAAAAATTAATTTTAATAATGCGGGTGATGATATTACGGTTTATCCAAACCCTGTTGTGGATGCTGTTGTATTTATTGCATCATCTGCCAATGCCAGCCTGGCCATTTTATTTGATGCCGCAGGCAAAACAATAAGGCCTTTTAAATTAACCGGAAGAAACAATTCACTTGATGTAAGCGGTATTGCAAAAGGTACTTATCAACTCAGGATATTTACAGAAAATTCAGTACGTACAGAAAGAATAATTATTCAATAAAATCTCTTTTATAACTGGTGCCCCCGTAGTTTAAAATTACGGAGGCATTTTTTATTTTATTTATTTGTAACTTACCGCAAACATTATCTATGGCATTACAACCCTGGCGTACCGGAAAAGTCATCCGGATAGAAAATGAAACCAAAGACACCAGGAGATACTGGATTGAAGTGCCTGAGTTAACCGCTTTTGATTTTATTCCCGGGCAGTTTGTTACATTCGATTTACCCATTCACGAAAAATCAAATAAGCGCTGGCGCAGTTACTCTATTGCTTCCTGGCCCGATGGCAGCAATATTTTTGAATTGGTAATTGTGCTTGATAAACTGGGCGCAGGAACTCATTACTTATTTGAGCAGGTGCATGTTGGTTCCGAACTTATATTTCGTGGGCCACAAGGTGTTTTTATTTTAAAGGAACCTTTGGATAAGGATTTGTTTTTGATCTGTACAGGCACGGGCATTGCCCCTTTCCGGAGTATGATCAATCATATCAAAAACCTGGATATTCCGCACCAGCAAATAACCCTTGTTTTTGGTTGCCGCACAAAAGATACCTTATTGTATTATGAAGAGATGAAAAAGCTCGGCGAATCTGTTGCAGGATTTAATTATATCCCCACACTTTCAAGAGAAGAATGGGAGGGTGAAACCGGTTATGTACATGCTGTTTACGAAAAGTTATGTGCCGAAAAAAAACCTGCCCGCTTTTTTTTATGTGGTTGGAAAGGCATGATTGATGAAGCCAAAAGAAGGATCATGGAAATGGGTTATGATAAAAAAGATATTCATGTGGAGATTTATGGGTAAAAATTTCATGGTCCCACGTCCACGTCTGACCATGAAATTTTTTCACTAACTTGGACCATGAAATTTTTCATAGCCTTACGCCCTCGTCTGGCCATAAAAAATTTAGTCTTTTATAAAATTAAATATTCTTATGGGTGCGTCTTCCATGATCGTTTTAATAATTGCAGCGCTGGCATTTTCTTCAATTGCCGTGCTTATCTCAAAGCTTGTTACAAAAGCTACAAAAAACCCGCAGAAGGGCCAGCCTTACGAATGCGGTATTCCCACCATCGGCAAAACCTGGGTGCAGTTGAATGTGGGGTACTATTTATTTGCATTGATATTTTTAATTTTTGATGTAGAGCTGATATTTATTTTTCCCTGGGCCGTGGTTGCAAAATCAGTGGGCTGGATTGCTTTGGTAGAAATTGTCATTTTCTTTTTTATATTATTTATGGGATTTTTATATGCACATAAAAAAGGTGCGTTGAAGTGGATGTAGGAAACCCCCTCCGCCCCCTAAAGGGGGAACTGAAACGCAGACACTGATGGATTTAAGAAGGTTGCTGAGATTGAGATAGTTTTTTAAAAAAGATAACTCTTTATATAATGAACAACACTTCAGATAAAGCAGAGTCTTTCCCGGCTCCCCCTTCAGGGGGCGGGGGGGGTGAGGCTTTCCCTGGCAAAATTCAGGAAATTCCAGGTGGTGGTATTGTATTGAGTAAACTGGACGATGTAATCAACTGGGCAAGATCAAACTCTTTATGGCCGCTAACTTTTGCCACCAGTTGCTGTGGTATTGAAATGATGGCAGTGGCTTCGGCAAAATATGATTTTTCAAGATTTGGTTTTGAAGTGGCACGAGCTTCACCAAGGCAGGCAGATGTGATCATTATTGCAGGTACCATTGTTAATAAAATGGGCCCGGTTTTAAAACGGTTGTACGACCAGATGGCCGATCCAAAATATGTAATTGCCATGGGCGCCTGCGCCATCAGCGGGGGGCCATTTTTTTATAATACCTATTCTGTTGTAAAAGGTGCCGATCATATTATACCTGTAGATGTGTATGTTGCCGGTTGCCCGCCCAGGCCCGAAGCATTGCTTCATGCCCTTATATCATTACAGGAAAAAATAAAGAAGGGTTTAACGAGAGAACAAATAAAGTCGGGGATATAATTTATATGATTAACGAAGAATTGAAAACCAAAATAACTGAACTGCTTGCAACTGCCACTTTTGATGAGACTGGTGAGTGGCTGAATATTACAATTGATTCAAAAGACTGGTTGCCATTTGCCCAACAACTTCGCAACAAAGAAAGTTTGCAATTCGATTATCTTTTCTGCTTAACGTGCATTGACTTTAAGACGAACCTTACCATGGTTTATCATCTCAGCTCAACCATATTCCGTCATAATATAGTTATCAGGTCTGTTCTTAACAGGGATAACCCGGAAATAGAATCTGTAAGTGAAATTTGGCAAACAGCTATTTTTCATGAAAGGGAAGTATATGAAATGTTTGGCGTTAATTTTCTAAATCATCCCGATCTGAGGTTGTTGATTTTGCCCGACGGATGGGAGGGAAAGAACCCGATGAGGAAAGATTTTGAGGATGCGGTTAATATGATAAAACTGTAAAAACCCCCTCCGCCCCCTAAAGGGGGAACTATGGAGGAGATTGAAGCGAAGATAATATTTTCAAGAATGTACTAATGTTTAGAGAGACTGAAATATTGCAAGACGGTTCACAAAATCCCCCATTGGAGGGTGAGGGGGCCGGTGATCTTATCATCAATGTAGGGCCCCAGCATCCTGCAACACATGGTGTATTGCACCTGGTGATAACACTCAATGGCGAAACCATAAAAAAAGTTGAACCGCATCTTGGTTATATACATCGCTCCATCGAAAAAATGTGTGAGAGCCTTACTTACCGGCAGTTCATTTATGTTACCAGCCGCATGGACTATTTATCGGCACATATAAATAACCAGGCCTGCGCATTAACGGTAGAAAAAGGGTTGCAGGTGGAAGTGCCTGAAAGAGCGCAGGTAATACGGGTCATTATGGCCGAACTTACCAGAATTGCATCGCATGAATTGTGGTGGGGCGCTATGGCAATGGATATCGGTGCATTCACTCCTTTCTTTCATGCATTCAGAGAAAGAGAAACCATTAATGATATTATGGAAAAAACCTGCGGTGCCAGGTTAACCATGAATTACATGGTGCCGGGTGGCGTGATGCAGGAATTACATCCGGATTTTCAAAAGGAAGTAAAAGCATTCATCACGCTTTTTAAATCAAAAGTGCATGAGTATTATGAAATGCTGACAGGCAATATTATTTTTCAAAACCGGATGAAGGGTGTGGGTATTTTATCTAAAGAAGATGCTATTTCTTTTGGTTGTACCGGCCCAACAGGCAGGGGCAGCGGAGTAAATTGTGATATCCGGAAATTATATCCTTACGATGCATATCATAAAGTGCAGTTTGAGGAGATCATTGAAACAGCAGGCGATTCACTTGCCCGCTACATGGTGAGGATAAAAGAACTGCATCAGTCCATACATATCATAGAGCAGTTGATTGATAATATTCCGGAAGGTGATTTCCAGGCAAAAACAAAAGCAGTTTTAAAATTACCGAAGGGAGAATTTTACCAAAGAGTAGAAACAGCAAGGGGAGAATTTGGTGTGTACATCGTAAGCGAAGGGGGGATGACACCATACCGCATCAAATTCCGTTCACCGGGGTTTTCAAATCTCTCAGCATTGGATCATATGGCAAGAGGAAGTAAGTTGGGCGATTTGGTAGCGATGATGGGAACGCTGGATTTGGTGATACCGGATATTGACAGGTAGAAGCCCAAACCCCCTCCACCCCTGAAGGGGGAGCTATGGAGCCTGAGGCTGTGTGCGTTTTTATTTTATTTCGAAAGTGGGAATGAATATGAAAGAAAACATGTTTTACGGAGCCGGGAATTTGATTTTTGAAAAGGCAAAAAAATTGAGAAATAATGTTACGCCAACCGAAATGATTTTGTGGGGAAGATTAAAAGACCAATTTCCAAAGCAGAAGTTTAGAAGGCAACATCCTGTTTCTTTATACATAGTTGATATTTATTGTCATGCTGAAAAATTAGTTATAGAAATTGATGGAAGCATTCACGATTTAGAAGAAATAAAAATTAAAGATGAAATAAGACAAAAGAATTTGGAAGCACTGGGACTACGGGTAATTCGGTTTACAACCAATGAAATTCTGAATAATTTGGAATCAGTTTTAGAAACAATTGAAAAAAACTTTAAATAATTATACTCCAAAGTTCCCCTCATCCTGAGCGAAGTCGAAGGGCAGGGGGCGGAGGGGGTTTTATGTGGAGCTTATCAAACATAGCAACTGGTATTATTGATTGGTTGAATGAAACATTCAGTCCAACCTGGTCATTGATCTTTCAAATGGTCATAGCGGGCATTGCTGTGATTGGTTTGTTTGCCACGCTGGGCCTAGTTTTGGTACTGATGGAAAGAAGGGTGGCTGCATGGATGCAGATCAGGCTTGGGCCAAACCGTGTTGGTCCCAAAGGTATGTTGCAATCTTTGGCCGATACCCTTAAGTTGCTGGTGAAGGAAGGGCTAACACCGGATGGGGCCGATAAATTTTTATTTAATCTTGCTCCCTTTATTGCTATGATTGTTGCCATGCTGCTGATGGCGCCCATTGCATTTGCCAAAGATTTTCAATTGTGGGATCTTAATATCGGGGTGCTGTATATATCGGCAGTTTCATCCATCATGGTCATCAGCATTTTAATGGCAGGCTGGGCCAGCAATAATAAATATTCATTAATGGGTGCCATGCGCAGCGGCGCTCAAATTGTGAGTTATGAATTATCTGCGGGCTTATCCATTCTAACTATTGTTGTATTAACCGGCAGTTTAAATATTACCGACATCATCAATGCAC
>JANNYY010000300.1:0-3024 GCA_031410355.1 Chitinophagaceae bacterium
GCAGGTGCAGCTTCTGTTGTTGCCGCAGGAGCAGCAGCCGATTTAGCTTTTTTCTGTTTTTTAATACATTTTTTGTTTGGATGTGAAAAAATTGATACCCCATATATTTTAAAAAATATTTGAATATTTCAAAAAAATAAACAGCCAATTTTATTATTAAACCGATAAAAAAAATATTGCAAAATATCCCGGATGTTGTACTTTGTAAAATTATTAGACCAATACTAAACTCTTACATCATATGCATACAAGAAGAAAATTTCTGATCCAGGGAAGCATGGCTACAACCGCCATGCTTGCATTAAAACCATTGAAAACCATTGCCAGCACAGTTTCCCGTGTTACCGGATATAACAGTTATGGAAAGCTTATTTTCCTGCATACAGCCATTCAGAGTCCGCTAAGCAACCATGCGATGATAAAGCACATTTCGAATAATCAGCTGAATAATTCAATTGTATTGAATGCCGGGCAAGTTGCACAACAGTTTGAGCAAGGTTCCTTAACTTATGATTCTTGTATTGATGAAATTAATGATCAAACTATACTAACCGGAGGTTATAAAATCATCAGTAAAGGGAATATAAAAACAGGTATCATCAGTGCTATGCCCGGAAAAAGCAATGTAATAGATGAAGTGAATAACTTATCTGCCTGGTTAAAAAAAGAAAAAGGCTGTAGCGTTGTTGTTTGCCTTTCACAGTTGGGTTACAAAAACAAGAACAGTCCTGATGATATTTCAATGGCTAAAAAATCAATGCACCTGGACCTGATCATTGGTGGGAATACTAAAAACTTTCACCAGCACCCTGTAATATTGTTGAACAACAATAACGAAGAAGTCATTATTCATTCTGCTGCGGCAGAGGCTGCTGCCTTTGGAAAAATAGATATTGATTTTAATGAGCGGGGCCAAAAAAAGCACATCAGTTTTAGCAATAATTTATCTGCTTACGCTACCCCGAACCGTGCTGTTTCTGCTTCCTGAATCAGTAATAGCTGCTGATTCACTTTTAGTTGGTGCCGGTTGCATAACATTTAATTACCCCTTACTGATTATTTTTAGTGAGGGGTTTATTTTACCAGGCGAACAGCTGCTTATATTTTGTTTTGTTACCTCAAAATTGATACCTGGTAATTCTTAAACTATAAGCAAAAAATAAAATTGATAATAACAATGGCAGATCTTCCATACAGTTTTGAGCCTACGCCCGGATATAATGCCTATAAAGTAACTTCTTTGCTTAAAGATTACCTGGGTATGCTGATGGAAGATCCTGAAAACCGGGAAATAATTGACAACATCCTGAAGTTGATAGATGATTATGTAATCCAGTTAAAAAAATTAAGCGCCCAAAACCATATTAAAACAACCAAACAGGTATATGATGCCATTGACGGCTTTTTTTTGAAAACACCTGAAGAGAATAAAAAAGAAATACAATGTAAAACCGGTTGCACGGCCTGCTGTTTTATTGATGTGGATGTATCGGGAGATGAGGCTGCAGTGATCATTGACTATTGCAGGGAAAACGGCATTGAAGTTGACAAGGCTTACTTAACCGAACAGGCCGCTGCAGGAAGAAAATCGTATTCTGCTTTATCACGTTGTGTTTTTTTAAAAGATAATCTTTGCAGTATTTACCCGGTAAGGCCGGTTGCCTGCCGTAAGCATTGGGTAAAAACGGATCCTGCTTTATGCGACTTTTCCAAAAATGTTATTAACCAGGTTGGCGGATTTTTTAATGTGAATACGGAAATACTGGCAAGCGCCATGTTGAATGTGAATGATATAATGCCTTTTGAAAAAGCATTGCTGCATGAGATGGGATTAAGACCGGATTGATTTTTTTTCCTGACTATTATTTAAAGCCGGATTTCTTTCCATGTAATAATGGCGGCCATTATTTTTTATATGAATAAATCCCAGGCGCCGGTATAAATGCAAAGCGGGGCTGATGGGATCCACATGAAGTGAAATCTTTTTTTGAACCTTATCCGACCTTTTTATTAAATCTCCTAAAAGAGTTGTTCCAATACCCTTACACCTGAATTGCGGCAATAAAGTAATATCAATAAGGCGTATCTCATTATCAGTTTCGCAGGTATATAATCGCCCTGCATTTCGTTTATTAAATACAATTACCTGAAAAAGTGCACCAGGAAATTTTATTTTATACTCTGATAACTGGGCCATGCACTGCATGAGGGCAAAAGCATTTTTTTGCTCTTCTGTCCAGTTGGTTAAGTTCAATTCTGCTTCCCGTGCAGAGCGGTAAACTGCTTCTATAAATGCAGTATCTTTCTTTACTTCGGGCCTGAGTTCTATCATACTTTGAAGTTAAAAAAAATACTGTAAATAATATTAAACTTCAAATACTGATACAGCCTTCTTATTTTTAACACATGAAATTTCAATTCTGGACTATTGGCAAAAATCATGAGCCTTATGTTAAAGAAGGCATTGAATTATTTACAAAGCGCATCTGTAATTATTATACTGCTGAATGGAATATTATTGCAGGGCCAAAAAACGCAGCCAGTCTTAATGAACATGAGCTGAAAAAAAAAGAAGGTGAGATAATAACAGGGCTTCTCCAAAAAGAAGATTACCTGGTTTTGCTTGATGAAAGTGGTAAACAGATCAGCAGCGAAGAGCTGGCAAATTTTATCCAGTTAAGGGCCAATGAGAGTATAAAAAATATTGTGTTTTTAATTGGTGGCGCTTACGGCGTAAGTGATGCTGTAAAGCAACGGGCAAATTATCAGTGGAGTTTATCAAAACTTGTTTTTCCGCACCAATTAGTAAGGTTGATCCTGGCAGAACAGATTTACCGTGCCTGCAGTATTAACCGCAACGAAAAATATCACCACAGTTAGATTGGCCTCAAATTATATTAGGAAACTGCTTCGCCGTTTATTTCTTTGCCACGGACACTTCGACAAGCTCAGTGCACAGATTTACACTGATTATTTGCCTTCGGCAAAAGAAAGATTAGCCAACAGATTTCGCTGATACCGCAG
>JANNYY010000301.1:0-3920 GCA_031410355.1 Chitinophagaceae bacterium
TTTCCGGTACCTGTTTGTGCAATGCCGCACACATCCCTGCCGCTCATTACAATAGGAAAAACCCGGTGCTGAATGGTGGTTGGATTGGTATAACCCCGTTCCTCCAATGCAGTGAGTAGTGGGCCGCTTAAATTTAAATCAGTAAATGTCATAGGTAAAAAATCTGTTGCAAAGGTAGTTTTTAATTATTTGAGGGCTGGCGGTGGTTATTAAGATCAGCTCAATCCATGGCTGATCAGTTTTTAAATCTCTATAACTAAAAAAATTATCCATTTAAATAATAGATGAAGCTGCCTTTTACTGACAGCTTCATCTATTGTATTTGTATTTCGGTCATTGTTAAGTTACCCTATAACTTACTCCTCAAAACTCCTTACCTTTTTCTACCCTTAACCCGCTTTAAGGTATGGCCGGTTCAAAATCTACTTGCTCCGGTCTGGTGGGTCGCCTACATCCTTCCTTGCATTTTTAATGGCTCTCCAAAGTTTCCAGAGGCGCCACAGGTTTTTTATTATGCCTGTTCCCGAAAAAGAATCTTCTACCATGTCCTTAATCTCATCGGGGGTAAAGCCTTCTTCAATGAGCCTTTTGCGAATGGCCTGCCTGTATCGTTCTTGCCAGGCCTTATATTCTGGTCCGTCTGGTACAGTGTTATTAGCCAGCACCGGGCCGGGAACACAATATAATGAACCCTCCAGTGCAAAGTTGCCCTGGGTAACACCTACAATTTTGAAGGTATATTTATAATCACCGGTAATTCCCTGCGGTATATCCCGGCTAACAGTATTACCACTGGTGCCTTTGATGCTAACTACTGAGGGAGAAAGGTTGGCTATTTCTACTCTACAATCGTTTCCGGTTGGCATGCCCTGTAAACCGCTAACTGTAGTGGTGATCGTTGCTTCCTCTCTTCTTCGCAAATTGCTTTTATTTGTATTGAGGTTAAGAGCAGCAACATTAATGGTATGTTCTTCTGTAACATTATTTTCAGAAATGGTAAGATTTGCAGGCCCTGTTGTTGCGTTTTGCGAAACCTGTGTAAAATTCTCCCTGGGCGATTCTGCGATGGACTCACAAGCCTGTCCGTTAAGTGAGATATTGGTATTTGCCGCATTGCCATCGAAAGAGCCGGTTGTTTTAAGTACATGCCCGGGTTGGCCCAATGCTTCAGGAGAAAACTTAGTTGCGGGTGCCGGCTCCAGCTCTCTTGTATCAATATAAGCGACGTTCCCTACCGGGATCTGCCCCTGCTCAATTACCTGGCCCGCCGAATTTTTTATTAAGAAAGGCAGTGATGCTATGCCTGCGGGTACCAGGAAAGAAATAAGACGGCTGCTGAGTTTTGTTTGCTTACCATCTATTTCAATTACCGCCCCTTCAAGCTTTGAAGAGGTTTTGTTAACTTCTCCTGCATTGTTTTTTTGCTCTTCAATTACCGATCCGGTGATCCTGTCGCCCCAGCGGATGTCTTTGGGAAACCTGAATGTTCCCTTTTGCCCTGTTGCAGGGGCAATATTTACAGTAAAACAATTTACACCTGCGGGGCATGAATTTGTCCCGGGTAACTGGCTATAAGCAGGTTTGAGCATTGTAGTGAGAGCCACTGTAGTAAGGCTCAACATACTGATTGCGTAATTTTTTAAATTCTTTTTCATACAATAAAATTTTTAATTGTTGCGCCGGTATGCAGCAGCATATTGGCAATAATGTTTACACAGGTATATAAGCTGCCGCTGAATTTTGTTACCCCTCTTTGTAAAAAAATTTTTAAAGCATAAAAATTATACCTGCTACCCATTATTTATTACCGCCATCGTTTTATTAATTTTAAATTGAAGATTATACAGGAGTTCGACAGTTGAATGCGGCCATTAATTTTTTACTTTTTACACGCTCAGTTACTTTTTAAAAGGATTATATAGTTGATTATTGTTTTAATAATGGATATACAAAGTTGCTTCGGCTACTGCTCATCAGACAGCCCGGTAAAAACTGTTGGTGTAATAAACAGCGCACAAAATAATAGTGATACCTATTGCGTATAAAAACGGTTTAGTAATGCCAGTTTATTTCCGGCCAATTCTAAAAAAGTGATTGTAGAGCCCGGGTATTATAATATTGAAATGTTAGTGAAGGACTGGGCTATGTTAAAAAAAAGAAAGCCTGATTATTTTTTTTACTGGTGGCTTTGAGTGAAGGATTGATGAATTTTAAGAAGAATAATAATTGGGTTTTTCCTGATAAAACAAACAAAATATTTCCCCCATAGGCAATGCGGTATCATTTGATAATAAAAAAGAAGGTTGTCATTTTCCGACAACCTTCTAAAGCAAACAAACGCTGAAATAATTATTCTGGCAGCTATCTCTGATCTATTACCAAACCTAATTCACGGTAATTGAATGATGCTTTAATTGTTCCATTATCATTCAACCTGAGACCTATAAATCTTCCAGATCCTGCTGTAGAACCTGGATTTAATACAGGAAGATCAAGGTAACCAAAGGAGCTGTTTGCTGGTATGGTAAGCGTACCGCTCAAAGCTGTAAAATGAGTTCCTGCAACTGCATCAGTTACTGTAAGTGTAGCAGCAGCGGCTGAAGGTGTTTGCCCCGAAATGGTAGCAGGCATTGAAAATGTACTTATTGGGGAAGTGAATATTTCGTAGCCAACAGTTTCATTTTGGGAAGATTGAGGCCCCACCAGGTTCACCCTTAGCTTAACTGTTTGCTGATAGCGCCTCAAGGAAGAATCGAGCGTATTAGCTACCCTGCCGTAACCAGGTATGCGGCCAAGGATTGGATAAGTTAATCCTGCAGCATTTGAATTTAAAGCAGTGGCATCAAATTCTGCGACTCTTGAATTTAAAATAACCGGGTTGTTTTTAATACAACTGCTAAAGCTAACCAGTGTTAAAAATATTACTATAAAGAGATTTATTTTTTTCATATCGTTTTGTTTTAATATCCTGCATTTTGTTGAAGATTTGGATTTCCGTCTACATCTGCCTGTAAAATTGGTGCAAGTATACGGGTGTCAGTAAAAGCTACCGTATTATAATGTGGAGCTTTTATCAAATCACGTCCCAGGCGCTTAAGGTCAAAGAAACGGTGTCCTTCAAAGGCCAGCTCTATCCTGCGTTGACGCAAAATTTCTGCATATAGGGTTGCCTGGTTGGCGGCATTATCTGCAGCTTCCTGTAAAGAGCCGGTGTAGTCTGTGTATCTCCTGGATTTGATCGTTTTTAAATCTGCCAGGGCGCCGGCAAGATTGAAAACCGGAGATCCCAAAGTTGCCTGGGCTTCAGCCCGGTTAAGATAAATTTCCGCAATCCGCATAACGGGCACATTATCTAAATTAATGGTTCCGCTTCTTCCAATAAATTTGGTGCATTCAACCTTTGCAGGCCCCCTTCCGGTTGTACCCACCTCAAATAAAAGGTTACGTACATCAGTTGAGCGTGCTGTAATTACTGCGTTAGTTCCAAAATTTGCGGTAGTTGGCCCTGTAATTCCCAAATCTGCAAGCAGAGTGAGGGTGGGAACAAGGTCACCAAATCCTCCTGTAACGGTAGTAATGCCGGGGGTAACTAATGTAGTATAGGAGGTTTGTAAAGATTCATTTACTCCTATATTTTCTGCTGCTGTGGCAAAACGAATTTGAAACAAGGCTTCACCATGATCTGGTGCACGCCATTGATTTATATATGTACCGGTGGTGGAGAGCCTGCTGGCTGCCAGGTTTATACAACTATCCGACCATCTTTTAGCCTCGCCAAAATTATTACGATAAAGATTTACTCTTGATAGCATGCCTTGTGCCGCTGATTTGCTGGCAATAGAAGCAGCAACACCGGCTGAAGTGTTCAGTAAACGATCATTCGCTTTGCCGAAATCACTTACAATTTGATCAAAAACACT
>JANNYY010000302.1:0-1648 GCA_031410355.1 Chitinophagaceae bacterium
TCAATATATTCTTCATTTCAGTTCTTTAACCAGTTACGTAAAATTTGTTCTCCATCCGGCGTTAATACACTCTCGGGATGAAACTGAACGCCTTGCACATCATATATTTTATGTTGAAGTCCCATAATATATCCGTTCTCATCTCTTGCAGTAATTTCCAGCATGGCAGGAAAATCATCTTCATTAACGATCCAGCTATGATAACGCCCAACTTCAATTGTCTCCGGTAATCCTTGCAGAATTTTTGACTTTTGATTGTTGATTTTTATCGGCGTAGCCACTCCATGAAATACTGTACTTAAGTTTGTAAGTGTTCCTCCAAATGCTTCTGCAATAGCCTGGTGTCCTAAACACACCCCCAGTATTGATTTTGTTGCCGCATATTCTTGTATCAATGGCAACAACAAACCTGCTTCTTCCGGTATCCCGGGACCAGGTGATAAAATAATATTATCATAAGCTGCCACATCTGCTAATGCGATCTGATCATTTCTATACACATCAACTTTTTCTCCTGTAATTTTTTCAACAAGATGAACAAGATTGTATGTGAACGAATCGTAATTATCAAAGACTAAAATTTTCATCTTATTTGGTTAATGGTTCATAGTTAATAGTTCATGGTCGTTGGCTCTACTATTAACCATCAACCAACAACTATCAACCTATATTTTCTGCCTGTACTATTGCCTGCTTCAAAGCATTTAATTTATTATTCACTTCCTGCAATTCGCTTGCAGGATTGCTGGCTGCAACCACACCGGCACCGGCCTGGTAAACCAGCGTATTATTCTTAGTTAAAAAAGTTCGTATCATAATAGCATGATTTACCGATCCGTTAAAACCAATACAACCAATGGCGCCGCCATAATAACTGCGGGCTGTTGTTTCATAATCATTGATGAGTTGCATGGCCCTTATTTTTGGTGCACCGCTTAATGTACCTGCCGGAAATGTTGTAGCCAAAAGTTTAAAAGGATTTGCCCCTGGCCCTACCTTTCCCGTTACCTCACTCACCAAATGAATAACATGACTGTAGTAATTTATCTTTTTATATTGAGTTACCTCCACTTCGGTACACATGCGGCTCAGGTCATTGCGTGCCAGGTCAACCAGCATCACATGCTCAGCATTTTCCTTTTCATCATTTTCTAATTTAATGGCAAGTGCTTTATCTTCCTCATCATCACCGGTTCTTTTAAAGGTGCCCGCAATCGGATGCACTATGGCTTTTCCCTTGTCAACAATCAACTGGCTTTCGGGTGAAGAACCCATCAGTTTGTAATCGCCGTAATCAAAATAAAATAAATAAGGGCTGGGGTTAATGCTGCGCAGGGCACGGTACACATTAAATTCATCGCCGGTAAATTTTTGTTCAAAACACCTGCTTAAAACAATCTGGAAAACATCTCCACGCAAACAACTTGCTATTCCTTTTTTTACCATTTCAATATAAGCAGCATCAGTGATGTTCGATCTTTCTTCTCCAATACTTTTAAATGGAAAACCAGGCACATCCTTACTCCTGATCAAACTCCCGATCATGTCAACTTCACTTTCAATACCATTAAAATGATTTTCGCAAATAAACAATTCATCTTTAAAATGATTGATGATGATAACGTATTGGTAAAGGCGGTAACGCATT
>JANNYY010000303.1:0-4689 GCA_031410355.1 Chitinophagaceae bacterium
ATGATCACTGTACCGTTCGCATTAATTGGTGGTGTTTTCATGGTTTATTTTTATGGCGTTAATTTATCTGTAGCTGTTGCTGTTGGTTTCATTGCATTATTTGGAATGGCAATAGAAACGGCTATGCTCATGACGATCTACCTCAATGAGGCCATGCAGAATATGGTGGCAAAACATGGCAATTCAAAAGAAACACTCACTCCGGCTATCATTAAAGAATTTGTTATTGAAGGCTCTGCAAAAAGGTTGCGGCCTAAACTAATGACGGTTTCTGTAGGCCTGTTTGGTTTGATCCCCATTTTATGGTCAACCGGTGTAGGCAGCGATATTATGCGGCCTATTACCATTCCATTAATTGGCGGAACGATCACCTCAACCATTTATGTGTTGCTTATAACGCCGGTAATATTTGGGATCATTAAAGAGAGAGAATTAAAACGTAAAGGTAAAATTGAATTAATAGATGTTAAAGAATAAGGAGGGATGAAATCAATACTCATATCAACTATTACTTGTCCGCATTGCGGCTTTCAGAAGGAAGATCAAATGCCCGAAAATGCCTGTCAATATTTTTATACCTGTGAAAAATGTAAAGCGATTTTGAAACCAAAGCAGGGCGATTGTTGTGTATTTTGTTCGTATGGCTCAGTTGCATGTCCGCCTATTCAAAAAGATAAAAATTGTTGTGCCTAAAAAATAATGTAATGAAAAGATTAATATTCATACTTGCTCTTTATACTTTTTCAAAAGGGTTATCCGCACAGCAATTAAAACTTGATGTCATCATTGACAGTATTAAAACCTTCCACCCCGCAGTGAAAATGTATAACAATGAGATTCGCTCTATGGATGAAGCAGCCAAAGGGGCAAAAAGCTGGATGCCGCCGGAGGTCAGCACGGGTCTATGGATGGTTCCCTATAATCCCAATTTGTGGAAGAAAGATGACATGGGCGCAACCGGCATGGGCCAGTATATGATTGGCGGCCAGCAGATGATCCCCAACAAAAAGAAACAGAATGCCGATGCCGCTTATATGCAGGCTATGTCGTCAGTGGAAAAAGAAAAAAAGAATGCAACACTAAATGAATTGATCAATGACGCAAAGCAACTATACTACGAATGGATCATCCTGAAAAAGAAACAGGCAATTGTTGAACAGAATGAGAAACTGGTTGACTTTATGATAAAGAACGCCGAGATACGCTACAGGAACGGGTTGGGGAAAATAAATGCTTATTATAAAGCGAAAGCGGCATTAGGCAATTTGCAGAACATGCGGTTGATGTTTGAAAGCGATATTAAAGAAAAACGTATCCGCATCAATGCCCTGATGGGGAGGAATGCCATGATCGATTTTGATATTGATACTGCTTACCGGTTAAAAGATTACGCTGCTGTCATTTTCGACAGTACACTTTTTTACAGCAACCGCAGTGATCTGAGAGCAATTGATAAAGACATTGACCTTACCTGGCTGAAACAGGAAACGGAACGGCAAAGCCTTAAACCGCAGTTTGGCATCCGCTATGAGCATATGTTTGGCTTTGGAGGCTTCCCTATGCAATACACACTGATGGGTATGATGAAATTGCCGCTTGCCAATTGGTCTTCCAAAATGAATAAAGCCAATATTGAAAGCCTGAAATGGAAGGCTTCAGCTCTGCAATCACAAAAGGAAATGATGGTAAATGAATATAGCGGAATGGCTTATGGCATGCGTAATGAATTTGATTTGAAAAAGAAACAATTAAAATTGTATGATGAAAACATTATTCCCGCATTAAAGAATAATTATAAGACCATGCAATTAGGGTATGAACAAAATACCGAAGAATTATTTATGATTTATGATGCATGGGAAACTTTGTACATGGCACAAATGGAATATACCGAGATTTTGAACCAGGCTTTTAAAACACAAGTGGCGATAGAGCGGTTAATAGAAAAGAAATGAAAAGAGAAAAAGTAAATTGGCAATTGGCAACCGGCAATCAGCAAAGGACAACGCGAAGTAGGATTTCGCCATTGCCGGTTGCCTATTGCTTATTGCTTTTTGCCTGTAGCCTTTTGCTTATTGTTACACCGGGTTGCAACAATAAAAAAGATATACATGCAGAACACGGGGCTGAAGTGGTACAGGAGATCTATACCTGTCCCATGCATCCCGAAATCAGGAGGGATAAGCCAGGCAATTGTCCTATCTGCGGTATGACTTTAGTAAAGAAAGAGAGCGGCGGCACAAAATCGGGTGATGTGGAAATGGATGCCTTGTTGAAACCAACAAATGAATTTGTGATTTCGGAAATTCCTGTTACAACAATACAAAAAAAAGAAGAACAAATAGAGATAGAAGCATTGGGCAATATTGCTTATGATACCAGGCAGATCGGGAGCATTTCATCAAGAGTGGCAGGAAGAATCGAAAAGCTATATGTAACGCACCGCTATCAAAAAGTAAGTAAAGGCCAGCATATATTGGATATCTATAGCCCTGAATTAATGATCGCACAGCAAAACCTGTTATTCCTTTTAAAAAACGATCCAGCAAATACAACTTTCATCCAGGCAGCTAAAGAAAGGGTGCTGCTGCTCGGCGTCAGCAGCCAGCAACTCCAGCAGGTCATCCAGTGGGGCAGGCCATCATTAACCATTGCTGTGTACAGTAATTATAGCGGTCATATTCATGAAGCGGCCAATACTGGCAGCATGAATGCGCCCGCTGGCGCTATGAATGATATCTCACTCATTACCGAAGAGCTGTCATTAAAAGAGGGAATGTACTTACAGAAAGGGCAGTCCATTTTCACGATATATAACCCCGACCAGGCCTGGGCTATCCTGAATATTTATGGTGAAAACCAGGGTTTGGTAAGAACAGGTAACGCAGTTAAAATAATACCTGAAACCGCCCCGGATAAAGAATTGAAGGCAACAATTAACTTTATTGAACCCTTTTACCGTAAAGAAAGTAAAACATTAACGGTAAGGGTTTACTTCAATAACAGCGAGCTTAAAATCCCCATTGGCAGCCAGGTTAAAGCCACCATATTTGGTAACAGCAAAGAAGCATATTGGTTGCCTAAAGAGGCAGTTGTTTCATTGGGCATGGATAAAATAGTGTTTCAAAAAACAGGAAATGGCTTTAAGGCTCAGAAAATAAACACCGGCATCACTTATAGAAATTATATTCAGGTATTAAGTGGTATTAATGAAACAGATTCGGTAGCAGTGAATGCACAGTATTTAATGGATAGCGAAAGCTTTATAAAAATAAAAAACTGATCATGCGGTATCTTGTAATGATAGCGATAACCATTTTGTTCTTTACATCCTGTAAAAACAAAAAAGAAACGGTCAACGCCCCAAAAGCAGATCTGTCAGCGGTTCAGGAAAAGAACGTCGCAAAAAATGATGAGATAGAATTGAGTGAATTACAGATCCAGCTGGGCAATATAGAAACGGATACTATCCGTAACGGGGCAATTGGTAACCAACTGGTATTAAATGCTACATTGAATTTTAACCAGGCGGGATCTTCCTCTGTGAGTTCAAGAGTGATGGGCAGGGTAGAAAGATTGTATTTCCGAAATTTGGGCGACTATGTAACAAAAGGTGCACCATTGTACGAGTTGTACAGCGACGAATTGAACAATGCCAAACAGGAATACTTACTTGTGCTTGATAGGAGGAAAGTATTTGCTAATGAAACAGCCATTGACTTTGACCAGCTTTTACAAAGTGCCAGAAACAAATTGCTTTTATGGGGCATGAGCCAGGGACAGATACAGGCACTGGCTCAGCGTAACAGAGCTTCTGCCACCACAACTTTTTACAGCACTGCATCAGGCTACATTACTGCGTTAGAGATCAGGGAAGGAGATTATGTAATGGAAGGTGGTACCATTGTTAAGCTGGCTGATCTGTCAAGTCTTTGGGCTGAGGCGCAGGTATATACTTCTCAACTGGCAGCAATAGACAGAAGCAGTATTGCCACCGTTCAGTTACCCGACTTTGACGGTAAAGAAATACCCGGGAAAATTGAATTTGTAAATCCTGAGATCAATCCCGATACAAGGATCAATCTTATCCGTGTATCTATTCCAAATCCTGGCAATCTCCTGAGGCCGGGTATGTCTGCATACGTGTTATTGAAAGCCCCGCAACTGAAAACGCTGACCTTACCCATTGATGCAGTTATACGGGATGGAAAGGGAGCAACTGTATGGATACAAACAGCAAACAAAACATTTAAAACTGTGATGGTGCAAACAGGCCTGGAAACTGACGACAGGATTGAAATTAAATCAGGATTAAAAGATGGAGATATTGTGGTAATACGGGGTGCATACCTGCTCAACAGTGAATATATTTTTAAGAAAGGGGCTAATCCAATGGAAGGAATGAAGATGTAGTTAGTACGGGTTATAGTACGATTTACAAAATGATCGCAAATGGAATTTTACACACAACCTATTGATGCAGTCATTAAACTATTCAACAGCAATGCTGAAGATGGCCTTGATGAAAATGCAATTCAGTCAGTAAGGCAAAAGTTTGGCAACAATATACTAAAGGCAACCAATTCAAGAAGTTTTTTTAAAATCCTTTTAGGGCAATTCACAAGTCCGCTGGTTATCATATTGATTGTTGCTTCATTGGTATCTTATTATTTAGGCCAGCCACGTGAT
>JANNYY010000304.1:0-2229 GCA_031410355.1 Chitinophagaceae bacterium
TCGCTGACTTACAGCAGGTGGATAAAATATCAGTTTATCCATAACATTTTGGTTGTTAAAAGCTGCTATGGATGTTATTACAGTAGCAATGATCAGTAAAAGCGTAACGTTTAAATTCATCTTATGTTATTTATGAGAATACTTTTCGTTTCGGTTGAAAAATCATAGGTGATCCTGGAAAATTTATATATTTTTTACCCCGAAAGACTGTTGCCCAATTTAAAACATTCTTACTGGTTTAGTTATACTTTTTAATGTTGTTAACCTGCATTTATTAATTGCAGGGAACGTTGTGAAAAAAAACGTTTTCTTCTTTCAGTATTAACCAGGTTATTATCAGGTAAAACAAACGAAAAGTACCCCGTATTTATACTAAGAACATAAAAAAAACGTTTACGTAGTTAATATTCTACAGGTTTTGCCTGTTAAATGTACCGGAAATGCTGTGTACGCCTGCAATACAGGCTTATATAGCAGTTTAATAAATTAAACCAATATCCACATTAAATGAAACCAAACTTACACAAGTTAAAAGGTAATGTGCAGCCCCTAACTGCAAAACATTTCCCGAAATACCTATATTTTTTAATTATTTAAAGTTGATGTTAAAACTATACTAAACAATAAACATAAGTAGGCACGTATGCTGATTATGTATTGAAATTGCGCTTCATTATCCAAATCCAATAACATGAAAACAAAATTTACGCACAAGCATTTTTATAAAAGGCTTTTAATACAACTCTTTACGGGGATTTTATTATTGGTAAGTTACCATGCAAATGCACAGTTAGGTGTTTACCAGTTTACGGGATTTGGTACCTGCCCGGTGCAGAGCCCAGGGGTAACCAGCCAGCCGGCCAATGCGGTTTTCACCAATATGTCATCCTCAAATGTTACCTGTAACCCGGCAACTAATACATTTGTTAACTCTGGCTGGAGCCCAAGCGGTTCGTTAGACCCGACCAAATATATAGAGTTTACCCTAACCCCGGTAACCGGGTATGCATTAAATTTAACCACATTATCATTTACCCAGTTTTCAGGACTTGATCAAACCGGCAATGAATGGTACCTGCGGTCGGGTATTGATAATTATAGCAGCAATATCAGCCAGGGGTCAGTAACCTCTATTCCCCAAACCCCGGTAATTAATTTACCGGCAATTGATTTTTCAAATATGGGAGCAGTTACTTTCAGGATCTATTGTTATAAAATTAAAAACTCCTCAACATTTTGGGCAGTTGATAATATTTCTTTAAACGGTGCGGTTATACAAATACCTGCTGTGCCTAATACCCCCACTTCCAATTCACCGCAATGTGTAGGGAATGGCGTTGTAATTAATTTCAACGGTACGCCGCCTGTGGGCGAAACCTGGTATTGGCAAACCGCTGCAAACGGTACAAGTACAGCAAATTCAGCATCAAGCATTACAACCTTTACTTCGGGAACCTGGTATTTACGGTCACAGGCCACTGCTGGCAACCAGGCATGGAGCCTGGGTGCAGCAAGTATTGCAGTAGTGGTAACGCCTGATGTTACGTCTCCTGTATTTACAGCAGGAGCCGCTTCGGCACGTTGCACAGGAACTCAAACAATAACTTATACGGCTACGGCTTCCAACTATGCTACATTAACTTATAGCCTGGATGCAGCCAGTATTGCCGCAGGCAATACCATCAATTCAGCCACTGGTGCGGTAACTTATACTGCCGCATGGACTTCAAATTCTGTTATCACCGCCACGGCAACGGGATGTAACGGCCCCGTTTCAACAAATCATACGGTAACCGTAACCCCCAATGTATCTGCTCCTGTTTTTGTACTAGGCGCCAGTTCTGAAAGATGCCTTGGCAATAATATAGTAACTTATACAGCATCTGCAGCTAACAGTACATCTATTGTTTACAGCCTTGATGCCGCAAGTTTAGCGGGTGGTAATAGCATAAATTCAACCACCGGGGCAGTTGATTACAATGGAACCTGGGTAGGTACTTCAATAATAACAGCTACCGCTGCAGGATGTTCTGGTCCCATTATGGCAACTCATACGGTAACCATAAACCCGGCTGTAACAATACCGGCCTTTGTTATGGGCACCAGTTCAGCCAGGTGCCATGCCGATGAAACAATCACTTATACAGCAAATTCAAATAATGCAACTTCTTTAACTTACAGCCTTGATGCCGGCAGCCTTGCAGGTGGTAATACCATCAATGCAGCTAC
>JANNYY010000305.1:0-4601 GCA_031410355.1 Chitinophagaceae bacterium
GTTGAATGCTGATGGTATCCGGTAAACTACCGGGATTAAAAAACGCTATACTGTTGTCATATATCTTAATTGAAGAGTCACCATGATGCATGTAGTCCCTGTGTACGATCATATTTACAATAATTTCACGCAGTGCATCCAATGGATACTGCCAGCGTTCTTCCCGCTGCGGATTACCGGTAATAACATATTCCTTATTAATGTGCTTCTTAATAAAATTAAAAACTTCTTCAATTTCGGTAAACAGGTCTTTACGAAGTGTCAGCGCATCTTTGATAAGTACAGGATCCGAAAACCTGCCCAATTCAATGGTGGCTTTAAATACGTCGTTTTTGGCAAACAACAGGTGGCAGGCATTTGATATCCTGTTTTCTTTCAGCAACTCAAATTTATTGAGCACTACCATCGGATCATCTGCTATTTTTATTTCCCGGAGTTTATTGCCGCTTTCTATAAATGCTTTCACTTTATCCAGCGAAATATCTGCTACAGTATAGTCATTGGTGGTATAATTATCCCAACTGCTGTTAAAAGTTTTTAAATGCAGATCGGCTATTTCTGTAAGGCTTAACTGGTGGTTGCTGTTTTTCACTCTTTTGTAATATCTGCCTTTAAAAGAAACCGGCTTTATTGGAAATTCCTTCACAAATAATTCCACCACTTTACCGCCTTCCCGGTCAATGTATGCAGAATCGGGTATAAGTGCCGGCTGCGTTTTGTTTTTTATTTCATTTATCCATTGCTGAAGTGTTTCATCGCCAATCATAAAATTTTTCAACGGCACACCTTCGTTATCAACACCTACCAATACCTTACCACCGTTGGTATTGGCAAATGCTACCAGTGTCTCTATTACAGTATCATTGAAACTGCTTTTAAATTCAGTATGTACATTTTCTTTCAATTTATGCTCTACCTGTTGTAGTTAATGCAATCCAGCCAGGAAAAGAGAATACCTTTTTTGCTTTTTGCGCCATTACATCACGTAGGGTGGTATAGCCTTCCCTGCCTTCGTGTGAGATGGTGTAGCTTTTGCTTAAATTGTTAACTTCTATTATTGAGTTGGGCATGGTTTTATTTTAATTATGCTTTTGCCGTTGGCAAAATTCTATAGCCACAAAGGCACTAAGGCACTAAGGAAAATGCTAAAGCATTTTTAGTAATCAAAGAGCTCACTAAAACAAAATAAGACTTTAAATTCCGGGCTGCAAAAGTCATTCGAAGAATGACCCTTTGTGTCTTTGTGCCTTTGTGGCTATATTTTACTGCGAAGCAGGAAAGAAAAATAAATCCTTCCCACAGGCCCCTTCTTCCTCCCGATTTTATACCGAAAAAATCGGTACAGGTCGGGACAGGTTCGTGGGAGATGGTGTAGCTTTTGCTTAAATTGTTAACTTCTATTATGGAGGACATAAATATTAAGGTTGTTGGCTACGGTTAAAAATACTGTTGAGACTGGAGGGGAAACCATCCTTTGTTTTATGATTACAAATTGCTGAGACTGATCTTACTATTTTGTCCAGTTCGCAATTTGGAGTCCTTTAATTCGCTTGAAATGGTCTGTATTATTGGTTATAAGTTCAAGTCCGTGTGCTATAGCTATGCCTGCAATCAGTGTATCGGTATGTTCAATTTCGCTTCCCTTTTTTCTTAAGTTGGCCTGAATTACTGCTGCCGTTTTAGCTGTACGTAATGTTAGCGGTATTACTTTATTTAAAGCTATAAACGCTTCAAACCTGGTCAATTGTTTTCTTGCATCTTTGTATAAAAGCCCGTTTAGAATTTCGTAGTAAGTGATAATGCTTAAATTAATAAAGCCATATTCCTGCAAGTGTTCATCAACTTTAGCTATAACATTTTGATTGCCTCTTAAAAATTCTGAAAGAACATCAGTATCCAGCATGGATGGCTTCATAGGTCAATATTTCGATCAAAAAGTTTTGCCCTTGTTTTTTTTGTTTGGCTGAGAAAGTCTGCATAATCTTTACTGGCCATGTCGCTGAAAGCCCCGCCATAAGAAAGAATTTTTTTTCGCAAACTTTCTTTTTGTTTGGGCTTTGGAGTAAGCGAATGTATAAACTGATATAGTTCTTCGAGCCGGTTAACCGGTACATCTTTCATTTCTTTGAGTATGGTATTGAGGGTCAACATGGTTCTTGTATTTTTATAAAGGTAGCAAAAAAATTATTTCAGGTACGGCTCAATATGGCACCATTAATTCTTAGCAAGCATATACAACCCTTTTTCGGTAACATTTTGGAACGGCCGTTGAATGCTTTAATGTATTGAACCGGTGGAAATTTTCCACCAATTCCTTTTTTTCATCTGCAGTTAATACAAACAGGTAACCTTCGGGAAACTTAAGGGAATTAAATATAAAAGTGAATGTGAACACACCTGGCTATCCGCCAGGATATTGCCAATGCTTTTGTTAACTGTTACGTGTTACGCTTTTGGAGAGGCAATCCGGTTTTTTCGATAATTTTTTTAGCCTTCTCTACCTTCTCCGGAAATAATACAACATCATCTAAACTATTCAGTCTTTTGTCTATTATCACAAGTGGTATTTTACTGGCGTTTAATTCTTCAATTGTTTTCATAGTTCAAATTTAAATTATTTTTTTCTTTTCGCCAGAAATGCAAGATAATTTTTGCCTGATCCAAACAATTCCCAATTTTCTTCAATTAGTCCGTAAATTTCAAATTCTTCGGCTATATCCTGGTAATATTTAGCAATTCCAATTTGATAGAGTCTTGTCCTTGAAGATGAACTGCCTGTAGCAAGTATCCATGCATCTGGGTTTTTATCACAAAAAGCGTAGACAGCTCCAATAACCGTAGCAAGAATTTTCTCACTGTCTCCGTTGTTGCTGATTGCTAAGTCGTCAATTTCTCCACTAACCGGGTCTTTATCTCCAAAGGCAAGATTATAAACTTCATCTCTGTTAATTAATGTAAACTGAATTCGTTTTATGATCAGGCCTTTTGGTCCTTCACTAACAAATTCATAACTCGATAATTTATCTGTTGCTTTAAGTTGATATTTTGGTAGTTTCATCGTTAATATCAGTATTTTAAAGTACTTATGCAGCACACTACCGTTCACAATTCACCAATCACCACTCACTATTTAAATATTATCCGCAAACGTCCTTTCCATCTTCCTGAAATAATAAATACCCATCCACAAAAATCCCATGGTTATTAAAACAGAAACAATAAACGAGCGCCAGTGCATGGGATCGCCCAGCAGGCACCATCTAAATCCATCTATTACACCCACCATCGGGTTTAAAGAATATAACATGCGCCACTTATCGTTTATGACAAAACTGTTAAACCCAACAGGGCTCACATACAAACCAAACTGCACTATAAAAGGGATGATATACCGGAAGTCGCGGTACTTTACATTTACCGCTGTAAGGTATAACCCAATACCAAAGGCACAGGTAAATGCCAGTAACACAAACAAAGGCAAAAAAACAATATGCCAACTGGGCATGTAACCATACCAGGCAAACATCAGCACCATAATGCAAAACGAAATGCCCAGGTCAACCATACTGGTGATAACCGAACTGGCCGGGATGATCATCCGCGGAAAATATACCTTGGTGATAAGATTTGCATTACCCACCAGGCTGCCGCTGCTTTCACTAAGTGCATTACTAAAAAACTGCCAGGGCAGCATACCGGCAAAAACCATCAGGGCATAAGGTGCAGTGCCGGGGTTTTGCAGGTTGGCAACCTTACTGAACAATACCGTAAAAATAATAGTGGTAAGTACCGGCCGTATCACACTCCAGGCCACGCCCAAAACCGTTTGTTTGTACCGTACTTTTATATCACGCCAGCTTAGTATGTAAAAAAGTTCCCGGTAACGCCACAGGTCTTTCCAGTAATTCTTTTCGGCCCGGCCCGGTGCTATTACCAGGTCCCATTCGGAATTATTGCTTGTATCTTTTTTATACATCATTTGTGAATAGTGAATGGTGAACCGTGAATCGTGAATGGTGAATCGTGAATAGTGAATGGTGGGCAAGTGTTTTCATTCATAATTCGAGTTTGCATGTTCCTTATTCGATATTGCATGTTCGGTATTAGATAATGCATGTTCGGTATTAGATAATGCATGTTGGGTATTAGATAATGCATGTTCCTTATTCGATATAGGATGTTCCTTATTTAATGCCCAAACATTCATGCAGTCTTTTTTTATATCCGCTGTATCCAAAATGAGCTTCTAACTTTTTAGCATCGGGTAAATAATCAGCAGGATCATCCAGCATTTTTTTAACAGCATCTCTTATTTCATCCACACTAACGGGATCAACCAACAGGCCCAGTTCACCATTACACAATGCATCCACAGAGCCATCGGCATTACCGGCTATTACGGGCTTGCCATAAAACATGGCTTCAATAAATACAATGCCAAAACCTTCTTTTTCGCTGGGCATCACAAAGATATCGGCCAGGTTAAAATGGGCAGCCAACTCTTCATCAGCCACAAAGCCCGCAAAGATCACACGGCCTTCCAGTCCCAGTTGCCGGATCATATTATCTAACCGTTTTTTTTCTTTTTTACCATAACTGCC
>JANNYY010000306.1:0-3064 GCA_031410355.1 Chitinophagaceae bacterium
AGGCTTTTGGTTACCAGGTTCCTTTTGATACTTTAGTAAAAACTATTTTTCCGTCAGAGATGAAACTTAACCCGGATAATAGCTTTTCGTTAACGGGCGATATTGGAGTTGCTGGTTTTGGAACTGCAATACCTACAAACATTATTTTCAATAATTTACTTGATGCTGATTTAAATCCTTTGCATAATTTTTATTATAAAAATAAGATCCCGCTTAGTTTCCAGGATGATAATTTTGCCTTTAATAGTCAAAAACAACATGCGTACTTATCAGGTCACTTGTTTATTCGCAGTGATAAATATTTTACAACCTTTGGCAAAAATGACGAAATTATACGAAGCAGGAAATTGACACTGCCCGTAAGTAACTTTTACAAAAACTGCTTAAATTTTGATGATAAACAGAATTTACATTTTATATACCAGTATGATCAGGGCCCTAAATTAGTAACCGAATACGCCCGTATTAGTAATTTTGCCCCCAACGGTACCCTCGGCTGTTTTGGCAAAGATACCAGCATACTTACCCAATACCCTTTTACCATTACCAAACAACCCTTTACCTGGGATAATATACAAAGCGATGTAATTGTAAGTAATAATGTGCCTTATACAGAAGATACCGCCATTGTTACCAAACAATTAGTTTGTAAAATTGTAAGCTATTGCGACAGCATACACATAAAAGGCCCGGCCACCGTATGTATTAACCAGCCTGTGCGGTACACGGTAAACAAAAACAACGGCTGCTTTAAAAACTCCGATTGGGTAATTGATACCAGCTTTGCCAATATTATAAATACTGAAGGCGACAGCGCCATCAGCATCAGATTTAAAAAACCTTTTGCCGGTTATATACATGCCGCCCTTACCGATTGTGTGGTTAAAGACAGTTTTTTTGTAAAAACTGTACCACCAAAAACATTAAAATTTGTAAAGAGGGATAGCCTGCTTTGCCCCGGCAAATCAATAACATTAAAGGCCGACAGCCTGTACCTGCAATACCAATGGCAGGATGGCAGCACAGCAGATTCTTTATTAGTTACCGGCCCCGGCTTTTATAAATTAACCGCTACTGATTTTTGTGGTTATCAATCAGCCGACAGCATTACCATAGCATTTACCGACAGTACTTTAAACATACCCGCAACACAGGCCATCTGTAAATACGATACGGCATTTATTACATTACCGGCAGATGTAAATAATATTACCTGGCAGCCCTTTACCAACTCGTTACTCAATAACAAAACCCTGCTGCTGTATCCTTTGCAAAGCACGGTGTACAGCATTACTGCAGAGCGGCTTGCCAATTGCCCCATTACAAAAACAACCGCTGTTACTGTAACCCGCTGCCCCGAAATAGTTTTTTTACCCAACGCCTTTACACCCGATAACAACGGGCTTAACGATGTTTTTAAAGCATCGTGCTACAGACCGCTGCAATTTTTCAGGCTGGCTGTTTTTAACCGCTATGGCCAAAAATTATTTGAAACCAATAATATTACTGCCGGATGGGATGGTAATTACAAAGGCAGCAGGCAGCCAACAGGTGGTTATGTATATCAATGCAGTTATGGCTTTGCAAGCGGCTACCAAAAAACAGAAGGCGGGTATTTTATGCTGCTGAGGTAAATAATTGTAGCCCGTTTTTGTATATCTTTAGCAGGCAACAGAAGTTTTATTATTAAACCAGCTATACTGTATGACTAAAAATATTATCCCTGTATTTTTTCTTCTTTTATTTTACAATAGCTTTTCGCAAACACCCATTAACCCTGCAAACATTGATATTGTACGGGACGCTTTTGGCGTACCACACATTTTTGCCAAAACAGATGCCGAAGTTGCTTATGGCCTTGCATGGGCCGAAGCCGAAGATGATTTTAAAAGCATGCAGGAAGTGATACTGCCGGCAAAAAACCTGATGGCAGGTGTTCAGGGTAAAACAGGAGCAGCAGGTGATTATGCTTTTGCCTTATTCCGCTGCAGGGAAATAACCGAAGAAAAATGGAATACACTTACACCTGCTTTTTTAAAACTGATTGATGGCTATTTGCAGGGCTTGAATGATTATGCCAAAAAACATCCCGAAGAAATATTACACAAAAAAATATTTCCGGTTACGGCAAAAGAATATGTTTCTTCATCTGTATTTGCTTTAACCATTTTTAATGGAGCCGACCAGGCACTTATCAGGATCTTTAACAATAAGGAATGGGAAGCGCCTGAATTAAATAAAAAAGGCAGTAATTCTGCAGCCATTCATCCAACAAAAACAACAACCGGCGAAGCTTTCCTGCTAATTAATGCACATCAGCCAAACACAGGCCCGCAGTCGTTTTACGAAGCACATCTCTGCAGCCAGGAAGGATTAAATATTACCGGGGGATTACTGGCCGGCGGCCCCTGCATTTTACATGGCGTAAATGAAAACCTGGGCTGGGCACATACCGTAAACTATGCCGACAGGCTTGATGAATTTCAACTGGAGATGAACCCCGCTAATGCTTTGCAGTATAAGTTTGATGGCCAATGGTTGAACCTGGAAGTAAAAACAATTAAACTAAAAATCAAAGGCATCCCTATTAATGTAAAAAGAAAAGTTTACTGGAGTAAGTATGGCGCTACCATGAAAAATGAACAGGGTTTCTTTTCTATAAGGCTTGGCGCCAACATGAAAATAGGCGTATTAGATGAATGGTACCAGATGAATAAAGCTAAAAACTTTACCGAGTTTTATGCCGCACTCAGCAGGCAGGAACTAAGCATGTTCAATATTATGTATGCCGATAAATATGATACCATTTTTTTTATCAATAATGCTTTAATGCCTGTTAGAGACCCATCAGAAAATTACAACTGGAAAAAAGCAGTGCCCGGCAATACCTCCAAAACTTTATGGACAACATTCAGAACAGAAAAAGAGCTGCCGCAATACATTAATCCTAAAAGTGGTTTTTTATTTAATACCAATCATTCCAGTTTTTTAGCTACAGACCCTGCTGATAATTTACTGTCATCATCGTTCTCAATAACAGATGGATGGGAAATGTATAACCTGA
>JANNYY010000307.1:0-19946 GCA_031410355.1 Chitinophagaceae bacterium
CGTATGAACGTGCATGACTGGCTTGCCAATTTACCCTTCAGCGATCCCGAAAGCGGGTGCCGGGTAATTGAAGTAAGTTTTAATAATGGCAGCCGTAAAGATTTTTTCAGAAATACAACGGTGCATCATTTTGAAAAGGGCGATATGATTGCCGTGGAAGGCGTGAGTGGTTTTGATGTAGGCATGGTAAACATAACCGGCGAGCTGGTTCGTTTACAAATGAAAAAACGTAAGGTTGACGAAAAAAGCCCCGACATTAAAAAGATATTACGCCGTGCTACCGAAAGCGATATTGCTAAAATGCTGGAATCAAAAGCCCGTGAAGCCCAGGTACTCATTCGCAGCCGGGCAATGGCACGCCAGTTAAAGCTTGATTTAAAAATGGCTGAGGTAGAAGTGCAGGCCGACAGCCGGAAAGCTACATTCTTTTATATTGCTGATGACCGTGTAGACTTTAGAGAACTCATAAAATTATATGCCGGTGAATTTAAAGTAAAGGTAGAAATGCGCCAGATAGGTGCAAGGCAGGAAGCCGGAAAAGTAGGTGGCATAGGCAGTTGTGGCCGTGAGCTTTGTTGCAGTAGCTGGCTCACCGATTTTAAAAGTGTAAATACCAATGCAGCCCGGTACCAGAATTTAAGCATTAACCAAACCAAGTTAAGCGGGCAATGCGGTCGCCTTAAATGCTGTTTAAATTACGAGCTGGATACCTACATGGATGCGTTGCAGTTTTTTCCCAACGATGCAGATATGATAGAGATGGCAAAAAGCCGTGCCTTTTTGGTTAAGAAAGATATTTTTCGCAACCTGATGTGGTACACTATGCCAGACAGTAACAAACAATACCCGTTAACCATTGAGCGGGTTAAAAAAATAAAAGAATTAAATAAACAGGGAATTCGTCCTGAAGACCTGGAACCGGTAGAAATAATAAGCAATAAACCTAAAGAAATTGAACCTACTTATGCTGATGTTGTGGGCCAGATAAGTTTAAAGAGCCTTGAAAAAACAAGCCGCAAAAGAAGAGACCAGGAAAGAGGACCAAATCAACAAGGAGGCGGGCAAAGGCAAAATCGTGGTGGTGGACAACAGCGGCAACAGCCACAACAAGGGCAGCCAGATCAAAACCGCCCAAAGGGTCCGGGAGGCAACCAGCAAGGTGGGGGTAATCAGCCAAACCGTAGCAGAGGTAATCAACAGCAACCGCCTGGAGGAAATCCACAGGGCAATCAACCAAACCGTGCACAAAATCCCGGCGGCAACCGGCCAAATAATAATCCTAACAGGCAGCAGGGGCCAAATAATAATCGCAACAGGTCAAACAGAGGAGTAGGAGGACAGCAACGGCCTAATCAAAACCCAGGCAATAACAGCGGGGATAAAAAATAACGAAGTTTTAAAATGAACGCCGGGGTTTTGCATCTGGCGCTTTTTTACAAAATTTTTTAATAAAATAGTTGGTAAATTGCCAACTATTTTATTTATCTTTACTTCTTAACGTTTCCCAAACGAATAATT
Organism: Chitinophagaceae bacterium; assembly: GCA_031410355.1. Taxonomy (GTDB): domain Bacteria; phylum Bacteroidota; class Bacteroidia; order Chitinophagales; family Chitinophagaceae; genus Ferruginibacter. Next base: position 1,519 of record JANNYY010000307.1, read on the forward strand.
GGAGTTGACTGATATGAAGCAAAAAATTTTACTAAAGATTGCATTAAAAAGTAAACATGCAAATAGTTTATTCAAAGAAGCTGCTTGATTTTAGCAAGCAGCATGCAGATGCACGAAAAAGCCTGGCTGGGTGGAAAGCAGTAACCGAAAATGCCCTTTGGACTAAAAAACAAGACGTTTTAAAAGATTTCCCCAATGCCAGGATGCTTAAAAATAACAGGGCGAGATTTGAAATTAAACATAACAAATACCGTTTAATTGTTCGAATTGATTATGAAGACAAAAATGTAATAATCAGGTTTATTGGTACTCATAACGAATATGAAAAAATCAATCCTGAGACTATTTAAAACATGACAAAAAAACAATGGTTCCTGATAGAGAATGACAAGGATTATCAGGAAGCAACAAAACGGTTTGAAGAAATAATGGAAGCAGTAAAAGGAACTCCCGAACATAGGGAAAAACTTTTACTTGCTTTCCTTATTAACCAATACGAAGAAACCCTTTGGGATATTCCTGAATTAGATCCCATTGAACTAATAAAAGTAAGAATGGAGGATTTTGGGTATAAATCATCAGACTTGGCTAAAGAATATGGAGATAAGGGTACTATCAGTAAAGTGATGAATTATAAACAACCGCTTTCTTTAACAATGATCAGAAAATTCAGTAAAATGCTTCGTTTACCTTCCGATGCGCTTACTAAAGAATATCAAATACAATAACTTCTAAAAAAATCCAGGGTTCAATAACCTGGAAAATATACATGTCAATTTCAGTAAATAATCTTACAAAAATTTACGGCGCACAAAAAGCAGTTGATGCAATTTCCTTTACAATAAATAAAGGCGAGATCGTTGGTTTCCTGGGGCCCAATGGTGCAGGCAAATCGACCACCATGAAAATATTAACTGGCTATTTGCCCGCAAGTGCAGGCACAGCAACTATTTGCGGTATTATGGTTGATGAGAACAGTAATGAGACAAAAAAAAAAATTGGTTATTTACCAGAGGCTAATCCTTTGTATAATGATATGTATGTAAGAGAGTATATTGATTTTATTACCAATGTACATGCTGTAAAAAACAAAAAAGAAAAGATTGAAGAAGTAATAAAAACAGTTGGCTTGAGTATAGAAGCCAATAAAAAAATAGGCCAGTTAAGCAAGGGCTACAAGCAGCGTGTTGGTTTGGCTGCTGCCTTAATACACGATCCCGAAGTTTTAATATTGGATGAACCAACCAGCGGGCTTGACCCCAACCAGATCGTTGAAATAAGAGAGGTAATAAAAAAACTTGGAGAAAATAAAACGGTTCTTTTTTCTTCGCATATTTTGCAGGAAGTGCAGGCTATCTGCGACCGGGTGATCATCATTAACAAAGGAAAAATTGTGGCAGATGATATATTGAGCAATCTTACAGGTAAAAAAGATTTTAATGAATTAAAATTGGAAATAAAGGAAGTTGTGCAAGAAGATATTTTTGATGGCATTCAAAATATCAAGCAATTAAATACCAATACCTGGTTATTTAAAACTGACGATGCGGATACTTTAAAAAGAAAGCTGATAGAAATTATGCTGAATAAAAATTTAAATATTATTTCATTACAAAGCGAAACTGTAGGAAGTTTAGAAGATATTTTCAGAACTTTGACAGCAACCTCACAAATAAATTAACTAAAACTTAAACTACCATGAGTTACATCGCCTCCATCCATGCCCGCCAGATATTAGACAGCCGCGGCAACCCAACTGTAGAAGTAGATATTTTAACCGAGAACGAACACCTGGGCCGTGCCGCCGTGCCAAGTGGTGCCAGCACTGGCATTCACGAAGCGGTTGAGCTGCGGGATGGCAATAAAAAACTATACGGAGGTAAAGGTGTACTTAAAGCTGTAAAAAATGTAAATACTATTCTTGCCGATAATTTATTGGGATGGGATGTGGCAGACCAAACCGGTATTGATGCCATGATGATTGCATTGGATGGCACGGCAAATAAGGCTAAACTTGGTGCCAACGCTATTCTTGCAGTAAGTATGGCAGTTGCCAAAGCTGGTGCTCTGGAAGCCAATCTTCCGCTATACCGTTACATTGGCGGTACCAATGCAAAGATTTTACCCATACCAATGATGAATATTTTAAACGGTGGTGCTCATGCCGATAATAAAATAGACTTCCAGGAATTTATGGTAATGCCTGTTGGCGCATCATCCTTTAGCGAAGGTTTGGGCTGGGGTGTTGATATTTTTCATGCACTAAAAACGGTATTGAAGAAAAAAGGATACAGCACCAATGTGGGTGATGAAGGAGGTTTTGCACCAAATATCCAAAGTAATGAAGAAGCGATTGAAACCGTGATGACAGCTATAACAGCTGCGGGATATAAAGCTGGTTCGCAAATTGCTATTGCACTTGACCCTGCAGTTAGCGAAATGTATGATAAAGCAAAAAAAGTTTACCATTTTCATAAAAGTGACGGCAAAAAATTAAGCAGCGAAAAAATGGTTGATTATTGGGCTAACTGGGTAAAACAATATCCAATTATCTCTATTGAAGATGGTATGGCCGAAGATGACTGGAAAGGCTGGAAATTAATGACAGATACATTAGGTAAGAAAATTCAGTTGGTAGGCGATGATCTGTTTGTAACCAATGTGACCCGTTTGGAAAGAGGTATTAATGAGGGTATAGCAAATGGCTTATTAGTGAAGGTAAACCAGATCGGTACCATCACAGAAACTATCAATGCGGTTAGCATGGCGCAGCAAAATGGTTTCAATACCATAATGAGCCATAGAAGCGGTGAAACTGAAGACACAACAATTGCCGACCTGGCGGTGGCATTAAATTGTGGACAGATTAAAACCGGCTCTGCATCCCGTACAGACCGGATGGCTAAATACAACCAATTGATACGTATTGAAGAAATGTTGGGCGAAAGTGGTATATATCCAAAAGGAAAGATTAAATTTGGGAAGCAGTAAAGGTTGACCGTTGTTCGTTGAGCGTTGTCCGGAAGGTGCAGTCGAACAACGCTCAACGAACAACGAACAACTTAAAGCATACATGAAATTCTTAAACCATATCCCATCCTGGCTTAAAAACAAATACCTGCTTACAGGTGTATTTTTTGCCGTATGGATGTTTTTCCTGGATCAAAAAGATATGATATCTGCTTTTGAGCGCCGGGATAAGCTCAATGATTTACAAAAAAGTGAGCAACAACTGAAGCAATTAATAACAGAATCGCACCAGGAACTGGATTTATTAAAAAACAATGCGCAAAGCATTGAAAAATATGCCAGGGAGAAATACCTGATGAAAAAAGACAATGAAGATCTTTTTATTGTTAAAACCGCCCTTGAAAACGAATAAACTTAATGTAAAAACAATATTCCTGTGTAACAGCCGTTTATGTAAACGGATACGGATATTTAATTCTTAACACAAGCAACTTAATCTTACGATGCACAATTTTACACCGGAAGACCTTTTACAGTATTTGTATAAGGAAACTTCCCCGGAACAAACAGCCCAAATTGAGGCTGCTTTGGAAACAGACTGGAGTTTGCGTGAAAAATTTGAAGTGCTAAACTCGGCCCAAAAAAGGCTTGAAGCGCTAAAAATGTCACCCAGCCAGCAAACCATAGACAATATTTTAAACTATGCTGAAAAAGCAGTAGCAGAACTTACGCCACAGGCATAATTCACCATGGTTTTAATGTAATTTTATCCTCCCCGTTAAAAGCGGGGAGATTTTTTTTTATGACCAAAAAGGAACGGTATCAATTTTTTATAGATTATTTTTTACAACATGCGCCTGATGCGGAAACGGAACTGATATATGATAATACCTTTCAGTTACTGGTGGCAGTAATTTTATCGGCACAATGCACAGATAAAAGGGTAAATATTACCACGCCTCATATTTTTAAAAAATACCCCGATGCAGCAGCGATGAGCAATGCAGGTTTTGATGACCTGTTTCCCCTGATAAAAAGCATTTCTTACCCAAACAATAAAACAAAGCATTTGATTGGTATGGCCAATATGCTGATGACCAAATTTAACGGTGAAGTGCCAATGACCGTTGATGAACTGATACAATTACCCGGTGTGGGGCGTAAAACAGCTAATGTTATTACTTCTGTAGCAGATAACCAGCCTAATATGGCTGTAGATACACATGTTTTTAGGGTGAGTGCAAGAATTGGCTTAACCACAAATGCAAAATCTCCTTTTGCTGCAGAAAAACAATTAATTAAAAATTTACCCAAACCTTATGTACATATTGCTCATCATTGGTTAATATTACATGGAAGGTATATATGCACAGCCCGAAAGCCTCATTGCAGCGAATGTGGCTTGATAACCATTTGCAGGTTTGAAAATAAAAATCTTAAAAGTTGATTTAATATTGAGGAATAATCGTTTTATTTGCATGATATACCCAACCCTGTAAAACCACAGCCTATATATTTTAAAAAGGAAAAAAACAAATGAAAAAAATTACCATTGTTTTCAGCGTTATTTTAATGCTTACCTTATCTGTGGAAAAAGCTTCGGCCCAGTATTATTTTTACGACAACAAGTACTACGACAATCCTCTTGTATTTGAACTTGGCGGCTCTGTTGGTGCAATGAACTGCCTGACTGATATTGGAGGCAATAAAGGGATAGGCAAAAAATTTGTGAAAGATATAAATTTGGGTAAAACCAGCGTTGCAGGCAGTATCTATTTAAGTGCAATGTATGAATATATGTTTGCCTTAAGGCTTGAAGCCACTTTTGGCACGGTGAGTGCTGATGATAAGGTATTGGAAAAGGTAAAAGCAACCACTTTTGGCCGGTACGACAGAAATTTAAGTTTCAAATCGAAGATCACCGATTTTATGCTTGGCCTGGAAATTCATCCTTTGTATATCTTCAACAATAATAAAGAAGATAAAGAACCACCGCTTATATCCCCGTATTTACTTGCGGGTGTTGGATTTTTTTCATTTAAACCACAGGGTAAAATAAATAACAAATGGGTTGACCTGCAACCTTTAAGTACCGAAGGACAGGGTTTTGCTGAATATCCTGACAAAAAACCATATAAATTAAACCAGATAGACATCCCCATTGGGATTGGTGCTAAATATGATTTAAGTCCTACTTTAAATGTACGGGCCGAATTCGTTTACCGCAAATTAAATACCGATTACCTGGATGATGTAAGCTCAGAATACATTGATCCAACTTTATACGCCAATTATTTTACCGGCGCTAAATTAACCAATGCCCTGTTGCTTAACGACCGCCAGTATGAACTGAATCCGTCTCATATTACCAATGCAGGTGATCAGCGTGGTAATACTAAAAGGACGGATGCTTTCTTTACTTTCAATTTAAAAATAGGTTATACATTTGGCAGAGAAAAAAGGTAGTAAAAATTATATAAAAAAATCCCCTTTCATTTATTCCGAAAGGGGATTTTTTTTATTTTTCTTAACGGTTATAACCCAATAAATTTCGGGAGATAAGTGCCGTTACTCAATCAAACATACCTTTTTATTCATCAATAAATTTTGGCTTTATCAAATGCAGGCCCAACTCTTTATTCATCTTATCAACCAAATAAACAGTCAACTCTGGTGAAGTTGCTTCATCATGCATGTGCATGAAAAAATATAATTCTTTCAAACCCTTATCTAACCAGTATTTCATCCTGTTTACCCATTCATCTATCCTTGTATAGTCTGTTGCATGCAAACTATTGCCAACATAGCGTATGAATGCTTTGGGTATGGTAAGATGCATGTGTGCACAATCCCTCCTGCCCGCAGTATCGGTAATTACAGCACCAATATTCATGGCTGCAAGTGTAGTAAATAACTCGGTACATATATCTGCTTTAGCAAACCAGTCAGGGTGACGAACTTCCAGAAAAAACTGCAGATCGGTTGGTAACGATCTTAAAAAATCAAACAACTCCTCTTTTCTTTTAGGAGAGAATGTTTCACTTACCTGTATAAATATGGGGCCAAGGTATTCTTCAAATGCTACAATGCCCCTGAAAAATTCATTGGTAATAAAATCCTTTCCTTTTAAACTGCCGCGGTGTGTTACCCCCTGGTACATTTTAGGGCAAAACTTAAAATCCCGGTCAACTGCCTTAGCTGTCCATTTTTTTATCCCGGCTTCACCATACACTTTATAATGTGTTGCATTCAGCTCAATGCTGTTATAATGCTGCACATAATAATCCAGAAAATCTTTTTCTTTTGCTTTGGGAGGATAGATCTTTCCCACCCATTCTGTGCGGCCCCATTTAGCGCAGCCAATATAAACTTTGGGGCTCTTTACTGGTTTTCCTTTTAAAATGGTTTTGTTAAACGCAGGTTCAGCCGGCAGGCTAAAATCAATCTTATTCAACTCATCTTCAGGTACACGACCAAAATCCATAATTTTTTATCTTTATTGTATTTATAAAAATAGGTTGTATTTAATAAAGTTCGCATGTTTTTATAAACTCTTTGAAAAGTAAAATAATATGTATTGGTGCAAACCGTTTATTACAGAAATTTTTATAAATGACCCCATAAATTTTTAAACTTAAGAAAAGTGCTTTTCTTAATTCTCAAGGAATTAGAAACACATACCGCAGGAAGTGTAATAATTTGAACCTCATTAAAGAACTTCAATAGTAATAAAGCAACAATGTACCTGATTATTAAATATCAAATTTTGATGACCACTGTAGAAAAAATACAGCAAAAAAAGAAATTATTACATAATTAACAGGTATTCACTTTAAAAATAACCTGCAAATATTTTGGCACGATTTTATAGGATTATCATTTATCTGAATCATAATTTAAAAATCGAATAAGATGAGAAAGCAAACCACCAATGATTTTACAGGCATTAATGCTAATCAAAACCAATTTAAAGAAGGCAATAAAAACGTAGCAGTTAAAAAAAACCCGCGTTATATTTATACAGAAGAAGATCTTGGTGAAGGTATCCTTGATGCAGGCATATCTTCTTATTATTCAACTGAGCAACAGGATGATTTAAATACCAAGCCCTGGCTTACCATGTTAAAAACACAATGGGCATAGGCTGTGCTTAAACGATTGATGGCCTTTTTTCTACCAGGCTGATTTACCAAAAAGTCAAATAACTCAAAACATGTAATTTTGCCTCCACGGTAAAATTATGATAAAAGAAAATAATAAGAGCTGTGCTGTTATAGGCGCGGGTGTTTCGGGCATTGCAGCAGCCATACGAATGCGCAACAAAGGTTATACAGTAACCGTTTTTGAAGCAAATTCATTTGCCGGTGGTAAATGTTCTACAGAAAGCAAAGATGGTTACCGGTTTGATATGGGTCCTTCGGTATTTACCATGCCTCAGTATGTTGATGAACTGTTTCAACTCTCCGCCAAAAACCCACGTGATTATTTTAACTATATACCGCTTGACCCCGTTTACAAATATTTTTTTGAAGATGGGACTACGTTAGATGCCTGGCACGGCAAAGAAAAATTTGCCGACCAGCTTGCCTCCAAAACAAAAGATAAAAAAAAAGATATCCTCAAATATCTTGATAAAGCCGAAGTGATTTACAACCTTACGGATGAGGTCTTTTTAAAAAACTCATTACACCGCCTAAAAAACTTTTTTACCTGGCCTGTTGCAAAAGGCATTTTAAATTTTGGAAAGATAGGGGCGTTTGATACGATGAATGATGCCAATAAAAAAACTTTCAAAGATTCAAGATTAGTAAAAATATTTAACCGTTATGCCACGTATAATGGCAGCAGTCCTTACTTATCGCCCGCTACATTAAATGTAATTGCACATGTTGAAATTGTAAAAGGTGCTTTTTATCCTGAAGGAGGTATGTTCAGTATCACCTCTTCACTGGTGCAACTGGCAAAGGATATTGGAGTACAGTTTAATTTTTCCACACCTGTTTACGAAATTTTGATTGAGCATAAAAAAGCAGTTGGTATCAGAACCGATAACGGTAATGAGTCTTTTGATATAGTTATCAGCAATATGGATGTGTACAATAGTTACAAAAAATTATTGCCTGGGATAAAAAGACCTTCAAGAACTCTGGATCAGCCCAAATCAAGTTCGGGTATTATTTTTTACTGGGGAATTAAAAAAGAGTTTAAAGAACTGGGCCTGCATAATATTCTCTTCAGCGAAAATTACGAAGAAGAGTTTGACTATATATTTGGTAAAAAAACAATCTACCGAGATCCTACTATCTACTTAAATATTACCAGTAAACATACACCCGGCGATGCGCCTGCCGGATGTGAGAATTGGTTCTCCTTTATAAATGTGCCCAACAATTCGGGCCAGGATTGGGACATGTTTATTACAGAAGCCCGCGAAAATATGATCCGGAAAATAAACCGGGTATTAAAAACCGACATAAGGCCGCTGATTGAAAGTGAAATGATTTTTGACCCCCGTGTTATTGAAAACCGCACTTCCAGTGCATTTGGTGCTATTTATGGGAATAGTTCCAACAATAAATTTGCTGCTTTTCTACGTCATGCAAATTTTTCAAAAGATGTTAAAAATTTATACTTCTGCGGAGGCAGTGTTCATCCCGGGCCAAGCATACCTTTATGTTTGTTATCTGCAAAAATTACAACAGATCTAATTAAATAAAATGTAGAAGAGGGCCGCTTATTTAGATTAAATTTGTCGCGGTTTATTTCAATTCCACTTAACTGCTTAATATCTGCAACTAAAAAATATCAATATTAGTTTATAATACCTATTTCCCGCAGGATGCTGCAAGAAGGGGCAAACCAAATGAACAATCCGACAATCATAGAAATAAGAAATTTAACCAAAACATTTAAAAATGCCACGGAACCGGCAGTTGATGGCATTTCCTTTTCTATAAACCGTAATGAAATTTTTGGATTGCTTGGCCCCAATGGTGCCGGAAAAACAACCACCATTTCTATTCTTTGCGGCCTTTTTTCGCCCAGCAGCGGAAAAGTATTGATTGATGGAAAAGACCTGCATACAGAATTGCCTTCCATTAAAAACATCATCGGTATTGTACCGCAGGATATCGCTTTGTATCCCACGCTATCGGCCCGTGAAAATTTAGAATTTTATGGAAGCATGTATGGTTTGCATGGTAAAGACCTGAAAGATAAAATTGAGATTTGGTTACAGAAACTTGGATTGATTGATGCCGGAAAAAGACAGGTATCTACTTATTCGGGCGGAATGAAGAGAAGGGTAAATTTGATTGCCGGTGTTTTACACAATCCTAAAATTTTATTTTTAGATGAACCCACTGTAGGTGTGGATGTGCAGAGCCGCAATGTGATCATAGATCATTTAAAAGAAATCAATACTGCCGGTACTACCATTATTTACACCTCTCACCACATGGAAGAAGCTGAAAATTTTTGTACCCGGGTTTCTATCATTGATCATGGAAAAATTTTAATACAGGGTACCCCGGGTGAACTGATCAGCAATAACGCCGGATCAACCAACCTGGAAAATGTGTTTTTAAATTTAACCAACCGTAAATTAAGAGACTGATGTTGATAAAACTTTTGGCTACGGTTAAAAAAGAAACTTTACTCCTGTTAAGAGACAGGGTAGGGCTGTCTATTTTATTCATAATGCCAATGACGTTGATCTTCGTAATGACCCTCATCCAGGATTCGGCTTTTAAAACAATGAATGAAAAAGGCATTCCCATTGTTTTTGTAAACAACGATAAAGATTCATTAGGCATTTTAATTGAACAGGGCTTACGCAATAACGATCTCTGTACGTTTAACGACAGTATTGATGGGAGGCCTGCCACTACGGAACTTGCGCTGAAAGCAGTTGGCGAAGGAAAATTTTTAGTAGGCATCATTATTCCAAAAGGCGCAACAGATGCCATAAGAAAAAATGTTGCCCAACTGGTAAGCGAAACATTGAATGGAGGAGATTCAGCGGCAGAAAAACTTAGCCAATTGCAGGACTCGGTGGAGATCACCATCATGATTGATCCTGTTGCCAAAAAATCATTTTTAATTTCTGTTACCAGCAGCCTGCGTGAATTTATTTCGGAAGTGAAAACAAAAATAATGTTTCAGACTTTCAGCGAGCAGATCGCAGAAGTAATTCCTGATAAACAAAAGGCACCAAAAAATTCTTATAAAAAATCACAGATCATAAAGTATAAAGAAATTTATGCTTCAAAATCCGAAGATAAAATAGTACCCAACGCTGTACAGCACAATGTGCCGGCATGGACCATCTTTGCGATGTTCTTTATCGCCATACCGCTTTCCGGAAGCATCCTCAAAGAAAAAAATGAAGGAAGTGTTTTTCGTTTGCATACCATGCCCACACCCTATTTATTATTGGTTAACGGTAAAATAATTGTGTATGTAATAGTTTGTTTGATCCAGTTTGCCTTAATGCTTTCGGTTGGCCAGGTTTTTTTACCCATGTTGGGTTTACCTGCATTGGTTTTGGGTAACAGCCTGCCGGGCATTTTTATTTTAACCCTGGCAACAGCATTTGCCGCAACAGGCTATGGCGTAATGGTTGGCACTTTGGCTGCAACCGAACACCAGGCAGCAATCATGGGATCGCTCTCTATACTTTTATTATCAGCCCTCGGTGGCATTTGGGTCCCCAGTTATGTAATGCCGGAAGTTATGCGTAATATCAGTGCCTGGTCTCCCTTAAACTGGTCGCTGGAAGGCTTTTATAAACTATTTTTAAGGGGCGGGCATGTAACAGATATTTTATTAGATGCATTTAAATTAATGCTGTTCTTTTTTGCTACCATGTTCATCTCCTATCTATATAACCGTAAAAAAAGAACTGTTTAATCATGGACGCCGAAATCATCATTGCCGAAATAAAAAAATACATCGAAAAAAATATACTGGCCCAAGCGGTTCAGATTGATGCCACTACAAATTTAAAACAGGCCGGCATTGATTCTTTTTCCACAGTTGAGATCATCCTGTTTATTGAGCGTAAGTTTGGTGTTTCAATTCCTGATGAAAAATTAATACCCGATAATTTTAAAACACTGCAGGCGCTTGCTGCAACGGTGCTGCAGTTAATGCCAGGTGATGTCTCTTAAAGTTTAACTAAGCATGATACCCTTTAACAAAGCTGAACTTCCGGATAAAGTAATTTTAAGCGGCGCTGATTGTTTTCATTTGGTTTTAGATAAACATGCAAAAAAACATGGTGCCGGCGGCAATGTAATGCGTAAGACCTTTTACTTCAACGATGAATTGCCGTTTGAAAAGATAAACAGCATACTAAAAAGCTCTGCTGTTATTTACTGGCTCTGCAATATCAAACTGGTACAGGGAGGCTTATTTAAATTACCCTACTGGAAATATGTTGACAAAGGCAATGAGATCATTTTGCTGCAGCACAATACCCAAATTGAAGATGAAATTCCTGAATCAATATTAACAAGAGACATATCAGTTGAATCAACAAGATTTATTGAAGCGGACCTGGTGTATTATCCTTCTGGTTACTGCGCTTTTGTTTTATCCTGGAATCATATTTTGCTGGATGCCAAAGGAACAAATCTTTTATTTGATCATTTGAATGAGTTATCTGAAAGCAAACCACAAAACTTCGGTATTTTTTTTCCTGCCATAGAAAAGAAAACAAATTTTGCAACATACATAAGCAATATGTACAAGGTTAAAAAATTTGTTCAAACATCTGCAAAGCCCCCGGTTAGTTCTGTTGCAGATTCTAAAACCAAAACTATTGATGCAAGAACACTTACCAAAATCATTTCTTTTAATGTTGATGAAACAAAAAAAATAAATGATAATGCTTTTAAAACCGGATCCCGCTTTGGCCCAACTTTGTACCTTGTGGCCTGCTGTTCGCATGTAATTCATTTTCTTAATCAGCAAAGAAACAAGGCAGGCGATATATGGTTGCCTGTGCCTTATGACGGCAGGTTAAGGGGCGCTGCCGGGCCACTGATCTCAAACTGTGTTTCATTTTTATTTTACCGTATTACACAAAACGAATTGAATACTATATCACAAACAGTAAAATGTTTGAGTACTCAAATGAAAGCGCAGATCAGTGATGGCATTCCGAAGAAATATACCCTGTTCTTAAACATGATGCGGCATATACCACTCTGGCTGTATTATTTTTTAATAAGCAGAACCGGCAAAGGTGTATTTGCCAGTTTTTTATATACATCAACCGGCGATAATTTTAATAACCTGACATCATTATTTGGTGAACCGATAAGAAATATCAGCATGATTCCGGCATTAACATTTCCTCCTGGTTTAACTTTTGTTTTTTTAAAACATGATGAAGCTCTCAACATAAATATTGCTTACTCACCGGAGGTTATAAACAATAATGAACTACATTTAATTGTACAAAAGCTAAAAGAAATTTTACTGAACGATCATTAATGGAATCCCTTCAACATACAGACGTTGTTGTTTTAGGCGGCGGTTCAGCCGGCGTTGCAGCCGCTGTAGGTGCTGCCCGTAAAGGGTTACAGGTTACATTGATTGAGCGTAATGCCTATTTAGGTGGAAAAGCCACTGCAGCCGAAGTAGGTACCGTTTGTGGATTATACAAATTCAACAAAAAAGAAGTTCCTGAGTTTATTGTAAAAGGATTTGCAAAAGAGTTTGCAGAATCGCTGCAAAACAAATCAAATACAAAACCGCTGCACAATACCGATGGCCTGCATTATTTACCATACCATATTGAAACATTTAAAAACATTTCTCTTGATCTGATAAAGAAAAACAAGGTAACGGCTTATTTTAATTCAGTATTAAAAACAGTACAAATTGAAAATGAAAAAATTGTTTCGATTTCTGTAATTGCCGGCGGTAATCCAATAACTATTCATTTAAAATCCATTATTGATTGCTCCGGCGACAGCATCATCAGCAGGGCTGCGGATTTGCCTTTAATTAAAAGTGAAAATTACCAGGCTGCTGCCCAGGTTTTTACTATGCAGGGTGTTGAAGAGGATAATGAAGCCAGGCTGGGAATGATAATGATGATGGCATTAAGGCGTGCGATTGAACAAGATAAACTGGCCGATTTTTACGACCGGGTTTATATAGTGCCAGGCTCTTTAAAAAATAATTCAGTAAGTTTTAAAGTAGGTATTCCTTTACCGGTTACTTATGCTCCTGGAAATTTACAGGAGCTTAAAACCGTTGCTGAAAGTTTTGTTGAAAATCTTTCACAGTTTTTAATAAACCATGTTGCTGCATTTATAAATGCATCGGTACAGCATATTGCTCCTGAAGTGGGTACAAGGATTGGACAGCGCAGTATCGGAAAATATATTCTTACAGAAGAAGATGTTTTGCAATGCAAAAAATTTGATGATGCCATTGCAAACGCTGCATGGCCCATTGAAGAATGGGGCCAGCAGTTAAGGGTTACCATGCGATATTTTAGTATTGATGATTTTTACCAGGTACCGGTTGGTTGTTTACAATCGGGCCATATTAATAATTTATTTTTTGCAGGAAGAAATATTGCTGCGACCGATGCTGCTATTGCCAGTGCAAGGGTAATGGGCATTTGTTTACAAACCGGTTACGCAGCAGGTTGCATTGCCGCTGCCATTGCATCCAATGTTTCATTGAAAGAGGCTGTTAAGCAGGTTCAAAACGATCAATTATAAGTATTTTAGCAGCATGAATCAATTGCCTGTTTATGAAATACTTAGAGATGCTGCTAAAACATGGCCCGCTAATCCTGCTGTTTATGATGAGCACGGGATGATCAATTTTCAACAATTGTTTAATGAAGCAGAAGAATTACGTATTCACTTAATAAAGCTGGGCATAAAAGAAGGTATGGGCATAGGCGTAATGGCCGGTAATGGCCGAAATTTTATCATCGGGATTTTTGCGGCGGTTGGTACTGGCGCTGCGGTAATGCCCATGTCGCCACAATTAAAAAAAGCAGAGGTTGATGATATTTTACTGGAAGCACAACTGCATGCAATAATAGATGACAGATCATCTATACAACCATTGGATAACGTGGAAACTGTTATCCCTATGAACAAAGGTTCTTTCCGTTTTGTTTTTACCAACATTCATGAATCCGTTGCCTTTGCCCCCTTTGTTCATCAGCCGGCATTTATAAGATTCACTTCGGGCACTACCGGAAAATCAAAAGGAGTAATTGTTTCGCATCAATCGGTTTTGGAAAGAATAAAGGGCGCAAACAACGGCCTCGAACTTGGGCCAACCGATATTGTTATATGGGTGTTGCCCATGGCGTATCATTTTATTGTATCTATTATTTTGTATGTAAAATTTGGAGCCGCCATTGCTGTAGCAAAAGATTTTTTGGCAAAAAATATTATAGAGATTACTAACCTCCACAAGGGAACATTATTGTATGCATCTCCTGTTCAGGTACGCCTTCTGGCCAATGATGCAGGAACAGAACAAATGCCTTCGCTGAAAAAAGTGATCTCAACTTCTGCAGGTATTGGCCTGAATGTGTGCATCGCTTTTAAAAAAAGATTTAAGTTGGATGTAAGCCAGGCCTATGGTATTATTGAAATTGGCATACCCATATTAAACGATGTAAAATCTGCTGAACACCCCGAAGCGGTGGGCTATGCACTACCAGGATATACAGTTGATATTTTAGATGAAAACAATATCCCGTTGCCAAACGGAAGCATTGGAAATTTAGGTATTAAAGGCCCGGGTATGTTTGACGCCTACCTGGTGCCTCCCACTTTACAGAAAGATGTTTTGCAAAACGATTATTTTTTAACGGCTGACCAGGCATCCAAAACTGATGATGGTTTGATAAAAATTGAAGGGCGGTCCAAATCTGTCATAAATGTATCTGGCTTAAAAGTTTTTCCCGAAGAAGTAGAAGCGGTGCTTGAAATGATACCCGAAATAAAACAGGCACGAATCAGCAGCAGTCCACATCCACTGCTTGGCCAAATTATTGAAGGCGAAATTGTTTTACATGAAGGAGCAGCAATTGACGTAGAGGATGTTTTAACTTATTGTAAAAAAAGACTCTCTTCCTTTAAAGCGCCTCAGCGGTTAACAATTGTGGAATCGTTGCCAATGACGGGGAGTGGAAAATTACAAAGATATTAGCAGTTTAGGGTTTTGAGTTTCTTAGAAATACAACGATCTTTAATAAACTTGTAAAGCCCATTCTAATGAAAATTTTCTTCCTGATAACGATTATTCTATTTATCTCCTGCAAAGACACGGCTATTAAAGTTGATTCTCCAAAAGGCTGGACAGAAGAACAAAAAAGAAAGTATTTCGAAGACTTTTTTTCAGGACGCCTTGGTTTTGGACAATTCGGGGAGGAAGACAGCACTAAAACCTTTGCTTATTTTTTTAAGACCCAATATCCGGATATAAAAACAAAAATTCCATTTGATGCTTTCCCTTATGCATTCGAAGAAAAATATATTGACACAACAAAAATTGATTCTTCAAGTCACTGGTTCAGGTTAATGGTAAAGCCTTGTTTTAGATTACCTTATTGTTTTGTATTAGAACAAAAAGGTGGTAAAAAATTTTTAATAACTAAAATTACAAATGGAGACGGTGGTTATCATACAGGGGTTTTAATTTCTACAACGAAGTTCCTTTTTGCTGATACTTTGTATGACAAGATATTAAAGCAATTAAATACTCAAAACTTTTGGAAACTAGGCAGAGATACGACTTGCGACGGTGGGTGTGATGGCGAGACTTGGATTTTTGAAGCAATTGAAAACGGCAGGTATAATATTATTGAACGTTGGGTTCCTCAAGATTGTGGCAATAGTACAACCATAAATCTCTCAAAAATTGGCATTGAGCTTGCTCGGTTCAGCAATTTGGATAATATTCTTAAGGCTATCGATGCTCACAAATCGGCATGGAATAATTAATTGCTCCTAATTTTCAATTTCTCATACAAAACAATATTCATCAGTACTAGCAACATCCCATAAAATGCATCTTCAAAAGGAATTGTATAAATTCTGATGCCCAGGTTCTCTGCATCATTATATATCACCACGGGAATTGCGGTAAGAAACCCATTTACAATTAAGAAAGGAATGAGACATATGACATAAGAAACCAGGAAGGAAACTGCATCAAAGCTTTTGAAAAAACTACGAAACAGGAAAATGATCAATATAAAAGTTCCGGTGAATAGAAAAGTCCAGCCGGTATAGTATTTATCAAAATAAATTATTCCGGTTATCAGCAATACAATAGCCAGGATTATTAAAAACCAATCAGCAGCTTTTTTATTTACCATTTTTGGAAAATAACTTCTTATACATGCATAAATAAAAACACAGCAATAAGGCACAATGAAAAAGAAAAGTACTTCTTCAACAGGCAGGTTATAAAGTTTTATGCCGGTAATATATTCTTCATTAAAACTCCACACGGCTTTTGCTGTAAAATAAAAATCCCAAACTATATACAGTAATGCCGGAATGATCATAGCGGGAAAAACATATTTCCAGTGTTTATAAAAAACTACTTTTTTATCAAAACTCAATGCCAGCGGACCTGCCAGGGATGCTGCAAGAATAAGAAAATATGTGTAGTGGGAGTTCAAAGTTCAAATGTGCAGCTCAATAGTGCTTAAGTAATTTATAATGAGAAGAAGAAACTTATTTAAAACCATCTTGAGAAAAAAAACTGTCATGGTGAGCAGCTTGTCGAACCCGGTGTGCCGAATAAATCCGCCTTCGACAGGTTCAGGCTTACAGTCCACAGGATTCTGCGAATAAAATTATAAACCACTCAATTAAGCCGAAACAGTTTCAGCTACCTGAACCTGCTTTGCATTGCGTCTTTTATCAGCCCTTACTTTGTGCCAGTATTTTTTATGAACCCAAAGCATACCAAAACTTTCACCATCATACTTATCTAAATGTTTGTGGTGCATTTTATGTGCCCAGCGAATGGCACGTACATAAGTGTTGTTGCTGCGGCTAAACCATTTAAAGCGCTGGTGAATGATCACTTCATGTACAACAAAATACGCCATTCCGTACAAAGTAAAACCTGCACCAATTGAAATCATCCAGTATTGCTGATAAATTACGCCAAACATGATCAACAACCAGCTTGGGATGGCAAATATGAGGAAGAAGGCATCGTTTTTTTCAAAAAAGCCCGGCCCTTTTTGATGATGATCTTTGTGCAGGAACCAGCCTGAACCATGCATTACATACCGGTGCAGGCACCAGGTAAACCCTTCCATCAAAATAAAGGTTAATAAGGTAATGGCTATGTAAAAAATCAGGTTCATTAAAAAACTTATTTCAAAAAAGTTCTTAAAATTAAAAAGAACATCAGTTGTATCAACAACAAATTTACAGCGAATTTGTTTTGTTTATTGAATTTTGCAAAATGAAAAATTGTTAATAATAATAAACTTACCGCAAACCAGCATATATAATTAAAGAAGGGTATTTCGCCATCCCCGTTCCAAACCCAATACCCCAGTTTTACGGCTACAGGCTCCAGCAGCCAGTCGAAAAAAACTGCGAGGGTTGCGCCATCAACTATTACCGACAAAGCTTTTAAAGCAATGGGGCTTTTGCCCGTATCTGCCGCCATTCGGTTAATTGCTTTCATTAATAAGGTATTAATACTGATGCCCGAACAGTAAATAATAATAAACCAGTTTACCCCAATTAATAAAGGCACATGTTGCACTTTAAACCCAAGCACATGTCCATACGTATAATCTCCAAAAAGTATTCCCGTATTAATGCCGGTCATTTCCACCCCAATTCCAACAACAAAACAAATCAATAAGAAAAGAAAAAAGTGAATGTTTTTTTCTGTTTGTGTCCAAACCAGCAATGCAAAAGACAGCAATAAATTAAATGGGGTTGCAGAGATAAAAAAACTTCTATCAAAATACATTAACCCCACCAGCCCGATGGTATGAAATAAAACAGCAATAGCTGTTGCAATATCAAATTTTGTAAACCTGTTTAACACGAATTTTTTTTCTGCTGAACGAATTAATTGGATGCTGTTTCAAGATACGCTTCCATTTTTGGAAAAGCAATTTTAAACCACTCGGTATATTTTTGTGGGTGAGTTTGTATTGAGTTTTTTATTTCTTCAACCGGCTTATAACAGTAATCACTTACTTCTTCGGCATTGGGAATAATTTCACCATCGTAGGTACCAATAAAAACATGGTCAAATTCATGCTCGGTTAAGCCATTATCAAATGGTGCTTTATAAATAAATTCAAATGCTTTTTTTAAAGCGGTATTAAACCCCATTTCTTCCTGCAAACGTATTTCAGCAGCCGCTAAAGTTTCCTGGCCCGGCTGGGGATGGCTGCAGCAGGCATTGGTCCACAAACC
>JANNYY010000308.1:0-10977 GCA_031410355.1 Chitinophagaceae bacterium
TACTTATGTAAAAATGCGGATTGACAGGGACATGCTTGTTTTAAAATGTATCGCCAACAGCAGCAAACAGCAATTAAAAAATACCTCCGATAATCTGGCAAAATCCAACAGCAACCAGGATATGGAGAATACCGGCAAAAAACATAACTCTTCTTTCAGTAAAAATGTAATCAGTGATTACGATAACACAAATCAATTTTATGATTTATCGCAAAACACAACTGTGGTCAAAATAAATCATACCGGTTTTACATCGCCGGTTCTTAATGCAACTGTATCTCCCATCTATCAACCACCACGCTGTTAACACGCTTAACTTTTGCTTTCTTATTGAATTATTCTAAAATATTAAAATGCGATTAGTACTTTTTACTATTGCTGCTGCCTGTATTTTATCGGCCTGCAATACCAAAAATGATTACAAACAGATCATTCACGATCCGTTATTATTTTCAAACACCGTTCATAAACTGAATGAAGTGGTGATGGGCAATAATTTCAGCCCCATTGTGGCATCACGTAATTATGCGTATGCCAGCATTGCGGCTTATGAAGTCATAGCAGCGGGTCAGCCTGATAAATATCAATCATTGGCCGGCCAGTTGCATGGATTAACGAATATTCCCAAAGCCGGACAAAAAATTGATTTTGAATTTGCATCTGTTCTGGCGTTCATTAAACTCGGCGAAGCGGTAACTTTTCCTGAAGGCAGCATGACGGAATATGTTGACAGCATAAAAAACATGGCTACAGCACATGGAATGCCGGACGATGTTTTTAAAAACAGTATTGCATTTGCCGATACGGTTGCTGCGGTAATACTTGCCTGGAGCAAGAAAGATAAATACCTGCAATCCAGAACTTTTCCCAAGTACACCGTAATTGATACGCCCGGCAGATGGATGCCAACGCCGCCGGCTTACACATCTGCCATGGAACCGCATTGGAATGTGATCAGAACATTTGTAATCGACAGCGCATCGCAATTTATGCCACCAAGGCCGCCTGCATTTAATATTACCGATAAAAACAGCCTTTATTATAAAGAGGTAATGCTGGTTAAAAATGCAGTGGATAGTTTGACTGATGAGCAAAAAGATATTGCACAATTCTGGGACGACAATCCTTTTAAACTGAATGTAAGCGGGCACATAATGTTTGGTACCAAAAAGTTTTCGCCGCCGGGCCACTGGATGAGTATTGTGGGCATTGCTGCAAAAAAAGCAAACTATGATTTTGCGGCAACTGTGTATGCTTATGCCCTTACTGCTATCACACAATTTGATGCTTTCATTCATTGCTGGGATGAAAAATTCAGGAGCAATTGTGTCAGGCCCGAAACAGTTATCAATAAATATTTTGACCAAAACTGGACCCCGTATTTACAAACACCTCCTTTCCCCGAATATACCTGTGGACATTCTACTGTATCTTCGGCAAATGCCGAAGCATTAACTTATGTTTTTGGGGATAATTTTGCCTACACAGACAGCAGTGAACTGGAGTTTGGAATAAAAAACAGGTCTTTCACTTCTTTTAGAAATGCTGCCATAGAAAATAACTGGGCCCGTTTTTACGGTGGTATCCACTTTCATCATTCATGTATTGTAAGCTCGGAATATGGTAAAAAAGTTGGCACCTTTATTTTACAACGAATTAAATTAAAAAAATAATTTAAACTAACAACAATGAGATATTCTTTAATAAAAAATTTATCCAGCATGTTTTGTTGTATGCTGTTACTTATATCAGTTCAGCATGCAAAAGCACAAACAGATATTGACGGGTTGATGATGCAGAAAAACTTTTTCTGCGTTGGCCCTACAGCCGGGTACAGCAGTTGGAAAAACTATTGGGAAGGAACACTAAAAAGAGAAAACCTTAACTTGGGCCGGGTATCTGCCACCAACTTTATGCTCATGGGTAATTATGGCATCACCGGCAAAATTAATGTGCTGTTTGGTTTGCCTTACATAAAAACAAAAGCCAGTGCAGGTAATATGGCCGGGCAAAAAGGTTTGCAGGATATATCACTAATGCTAAAATGGGTTGCTTATGAAAAGCATATTGCGCAGGGAGATTTGAAAGCAATTTTACTGGCAGGATATTCTGCCCCGGTAACAAATTACAACCCTGATTTTTTGCCTTTATCAATAGGGCTGCATAGCAAAAATGCAAGCTTTCGTGTGATGGCAGATTATCAGCGCAACCACTGGTTTGCTACAGCATCTTACACCTATATTGCCCGTAACAATGTTATGCTTGACAGATATACCTATTATACCACCGAAATGCATTACAGCAACGAAGTAAAAATGCCCGATGCATCTCAATTGAATTTAAGGGCAGGTTATAGAAGTGAAACCTGGATCGCTGAAGCAATTTTTAATAAATGGACAACACTTGGGGGCTTTGATATTCCACGCAACGGAGCGCCCTTTGTGAGCAATAAAATGAATGCCACAAATATTGGGCTGAATATAAAATATGAAACACCGGTTGACGGGCTTTCTGTTATTGCTAATGGCAGCACAACTGTTGCCGGAAGAAATGTAGGGCAGGCTACCGGCTTTAATGCAGGTATATTTTACATTTTCGACTTCAGCAAAAAAAAGAAAAAAGAAAAAAAAGCCGATAATAAAACTGATAATAAAACCGAAAATAAATAATTATGAAAAAGATATTTTTAGCCATAACAGTAACGGGCCTCATTGCAGGTTCGGCTATTTTCAATTCCTGTTCAAAAAGTATTGATGAACAGAACATGCATTACCCCATGATAAACCCAACAAGGGCAGATGCCAATGCAGGAACCTGGAAGCCGATATTGTTAACAACAGCCAATGAGTTTGCCTGTGCGGCACCCATTGCTACTACATCGCCTGATTACATCATTCAGCTTAATGAAATAAAAAGTTTCCAGAACCAGATCACAACTGAAGAAAGAAGGCTGGTTGAATACTGGGGAGCGGGTGCCGTATTGCGCTGGAACGAGATCATGCGGGAACTGGTAGCCTTGCATAACCTGCCGCCTTACCAAAATGCCGATGGTACTTATCCCATTCCAAGCGCCAATAATCCTTTGGCATATCCAACTTTTCCATTTGCCAATCCACCGTATGCTTCAAGAGCTTATGCCTATTTAAGCGCTGCACAATATGATGCTTGCGTTGGCGCTTATTTTTACAAGCAGCAATATAACCGCTCTGCGCCATTTAATGTAGATGCCGCTATTCAAACCTTGTTGCCAAAATCAACATTGCCATCTTACCCAAGCGAAGATGCAACGGTGCTGGGGGCAAGTGTAGAAATATTAAAATTACTTTTTCCCGGCGACCAGGATTATATTAACCAACGTGCCGAAGAACATAAAAGAGCAAGACTGATTGCCGGTGCTAATGTAAGAAGTGATCTTGATGCTGGCGAAGCATTGGGAAAATTGATAGCTGCTAAATTTATAGCACGTGCCCGTGGCGACAAGGCTGGGGCAGCAGTTGGTAATGCAACTTTATGGGCAAAACTTAAAACAGATTGTATTGCCCGGGGCGAAACACCGTGGATCAGCCAGGAAACACCTGAACGTCCGCCCATGTTGCCTGCATTTGGCGCCGTGAAAACATTTTTATTTGATTCAGCCACGTTGGTAAACAGCATAAGGCCGCCGGCACCTCCATCTACCGGCTCACAAAAATTTAAAGATGAAACGGAAGAAGTCTATCAGATTACAAAAAACCTTACCAGGGAACAATTGCGCATTGCAGATTTTTGGGCCGATGGTTTAAGAACTTACACACCGCCCGGCCACTGGAACTATATTGCCGCCAACGATTTTGCGCAGCAAAATTTTAGTGAAGCAAGATGGGCACGTAATCTGGCATTGTTAAATATGGCCATTATGGATGCCGGCGTAGTTTGTTGGGATGCTAAGAATTTTTATTATAACCCCCGCCCGATGCAGGTTGATACAAGAATTAAAACTGGTATTGGCTTACCAAATTTTCCTTCCTATATTTCGGGACACAGTACTTTTAGTGGCGCCGCTTCAACAGTGTTAGGCTATATAATACCCGGCAGGGCACAGGCTTACACCGATATGGCAAAAGAAGCATCCGTATCACGTATGTATGGTGGCATACATTTTCGCAGCGATTGCGAGATGGGTATAATTACCGGTAATAAAGTTGGTGCTTATGCTGTTGCAAGGGGGCATATAGACGGGGCTGAATAGAATAATCTTTAAAAGGAGCAACCACAGTCTTTTTAAAGATTGTGTTTCTTTTTATATAGAACAGATGCGAAAAACCCGGGAATACCGTCAGCAAGATCAATGAGCTGGATTAATTACCTGTCCGTTGATTAAATACGGCTGTTTATTGGTCAAATACTCCTGTCTATTGATTATCGGGCAATGGGCCTCCATTTTTTAATAAATTTGACAAATGAAACCGATAACATCCATCATTATGATTACCGCAATAATTTTCAATAGTGCATTGGCTCAAACAAATAAAGATTCAATAAAGGCAAAGGAATTGAAGGAAGTTACCATCAAAACATGGCAACGCAACGATATTAACCGTTTACCCGAAGAGCAAAACGGATTTCTTAATACCGGCAAGAAGAACGAGGTAATAACACTTGCTGCAACAAATGCCAATATTGCATTAAAAACCGGCAGGCAATTATTTGCCAAAATACCCGGCGTGTTTGTGTATGATATGGATGGCAGTGGTAACCAGTTGAATATTGCTACGCGGGGGCTTGATCCTCACCGTAGCTGGGAATATAATATCAGGCAAAACGGGGTGATCATCAATTCAGATATGTATGGTTATCCGGCAAGCCACTACAGTGCGCCGATGGAAAGTTATGAAAAGATTGAAATGGTGAGGGGTACCGGTTCTTTACAATATGGCGCACAGTTTGGCGGCATGATAAATTATATTACCAGGCTGCCTGACACCGCAAAAGCTATCAGTTTTAAAAGTGTAAACACGGTTGGGTCCTTTGGTTTGCTAAGCAGTTACAATGCTATCAGCGGCACCATTAAAAAATTTTCGTACCTGGCATACTATTATAAAAGACATGCCGGTGGATACAGGAAAAACAGCCAATCGGATGCAACGGCACAATTTGTACAATTAAATTACCAGTTTACCAGACATGTTTCTTTAAAAGCAACATTTGGCCGTTCAAAATATAAATACCAGATACCCGGCCCTTTAAACGACAGTATGTTTAACGCCAATCCTGAAATGAGTACAAGAAGCCGTAATTATTTCAGCCCTGATATTTATATTCCATCCTTATTTTTAAACTGGAACATATCTGCACAAACAAAAATAAATATCACAGCTTCAGGCGTTTTTGGAAACAGGAGCAGCGTTATGCTGGATGCTTTTGCTAATGTACCTGATACTATAAATCCTGTAACCGGAACTTATAAAAACCGGCAGGTTGATATTGATAACTTCAACAGCCGGACAATTGAAGTGCGCCTGTTGCATGCTTACAACATTGGCAAATTGCAGGGTAAACTGGCCATTGGTTTTGTTTACATGAACAATGATTTGCACCGCCGGCAATTGGGAAAAGGAACTACAGCCACAGACTATGACCTTACACTTGCCGAGCCGGGATTTGTGAGAGATGTACATTTTAAGACAAATAATATTGCCCTGTTTGCCGAAAATGTTTTTCAACTAAACCCACGCTGGATAGTTTCACCCGGACTGCGTTATGAAAACGGAAATTCAAAAATGAGTGGCATTATCAAATACTATTCTGTTAATGAATTACCTAATACAATAAAACACTGTTTCGTACTGGCGGGCGTTAGCTCGCAATATTTGTTAAACAAAGAGAATACAGTATATGGGGGCATGTCCCAGGCTTACCGTCCTGTTATTTTTAAAGATATTATTCCGGCATCTGCCTATGAACAGATTGATAAAAATTTAAAAGATGCTTATGGTTATAATATTGAATTGGGTTTAAGGGGTAAGCTCAGCAGCCGTTTGCAATATGATATCAGTTATTTTAATTTGCTTTATAAAAACCGTTTGGGAACAGTTGTGCTGCAGGATAACCTGGGGCAGCCATATACTTATAAAACCAATATCGGTAACAGCCGTACAGGTGGAGTGGAAGCATTTGTTCAATATAAATTTCCGCTTACCAATAAACTTTATGCCGGGTTGTTCAGTTCTACTTCTTACATGAATGCCAGATATATCGAAGGCCAGGTAACAGACGGAACAAAAAATAAATCCATTGTTGGTAACAAGGTTGAAGCCGTTCCGCAATGGATAAGCAGAAACGGGTTGGATATTTTGTATAAAGGTTTTAGCTGTACAGTTTTGTATAATTATACATCGTCGTCTTTTTCCGATGCATTAAATACAGTAACGCCTCCTGCAAGTGGTGCAAAAGGATATACACCTGCTTATGCTGTTTTTGATTTTAACGCTTCGGTAAGGTTAAATTCAATGTTTACCATACGGGCCGGCATCAACAATATTTTTGATAAAAAATACTTTACCAAACGCCCAACTTTTTATCCCGGTCCGGGTATATGGCCAAGCGATGGAAGAAATATATATGTTACAGCCAGCATTGAAATGTAGTAGAAGGAATTGCCATTTTTTGCTGGATTAAAAATGGTAAAACTTACTGGGATTCCGGCACAACCTGCAAATACTTTAACCAGGCACAATAAAACAACCCTGGAGGCACCATGATAAAGTTTTAAACAGCAGAAAATTTTTAAGAACAATCGTTTGTAATTTTTTTAAATGTAAAGAGCCGCTTGAATAGGCGGCTTTTTTTAATAATTAAAGTACCTTTATTTTAACAAAAAAAAGGGTATGAAAAAGTATTATATTCCTTTTGCTTTGATGTTTGCTTATACATCAGGCAATGCACAACTGCCACAACTTGGCAAAGATCCCAATTCTAAAGTTATTAATGCCATGTCGGTACAGGAAAAAGCCCGGCTTATTATGGGATTGGGTATGAATGTACCAGGCTTCAAGGATAACATGCAGCCGCCAGATACCCTAAAAGCATACAACCCGGTTGATGGATCAGCAGGTGTTACTTATGCCATTCCACGCCTGGGCATTCCGGCAATTGTGTTAACCGATGGCCCCGCAGGAATGCGTATCAACCCAAATAGAAAAAACGATAAAGCAACTTATTACTGCACGGCTTTTCCAATTGGCACTTTACTTGCTAGCACCTGGGATGATGCAACTATAAAAAAAGTTGGTCGGGCCATTGGTAGCGAAGTAAAAGAATATGGTGCTGATGTATTGCTGGCGCCGGCACTCAATATTCACCGCAATCCGCTGGGCGGCAGAAATTTTGAATACTATTCAGAAGATCCACTGGTAAGCGGAAGATCAGCAGCAGCCTACATTAACGGCGTTCAGGAAAATGGGGTGGGTACTTCCATCAAGCATTTTGCCGCCAACAATCATGAAAGTAACCGCATGAAAATTAATGTAGAAGTTGATCAGCGTGCTTTAAGAGAAATTTACCTGCGTGGTTTTGAAATTGCAACTGCAGCATCAAATCCATGGACCCTCATGTCATCTTACAACAAAATTAATGGCACATATACTTCGCAGAATTACGATCTTATCACAACCATTCTGCAAAAAGAATGGAATTACAAAGGATTGGTGATGACCGATTGGTTTGCAGGCGATGATGGCGCTGCACAAATGAATGCAGGCAACCACATGATTATGCCCGGAACAAAAATGCAGTATAACCAGATATTGGAGGCGATAAAAAACGGGAACCTAAAAATGAGTATGCTGGATGCCAATGTTGATAAAGTGCTTGACCTTATATTGCGCAGCCCAACATTTAAGCATTACAAATATTCGAACAAACCCAATTTGGCGGCTAATGCAATAGTAGCGAAAGATGCAGCAGCAGCAGGTTTTGTATTACTAAAGAATAATAACAATACACTGCCAGTTATAGCCGGCACAACAAAAATTGCTTTGTTTGGCAACAGTGCTTACCAAACTATTACGGGGGGTACCGGTAGTGGCGATGTACATAAGGCTTATGGTATTTCAATTGCCGATGGATTAAATAAATATTATGCAGTTAATAAAAATCTGCAGCAGCAATACAATGATTATTTAAATGATGCGGATAAAAAAATGAAGAAACCGGAAATGATGTTTATGCCCGTGGAATTGCCTGCCGAAAAAATAATTACTGCTGCAGAAGCTGAAGAACTGGCAGGCAAATGCGATGCAGCCATACTAACCATTGGCAGAACAAGTGGCGAATTTGTTGACCGTAAACAGGACAATGATTTTAGCTTAACTGAAACCGAAAGAGCTAATCTTACAAAACTCAGTTTTGCGTTTCATGCAAAAAATAAACGGTTTATTGTGCTGCTGAACATTGGCGGTATCATAGAAATGAAAACCTGGTATGATATGGCCGATGCTATTTTATTGGTTTGGCAACCGGGGCAGGAAGGCGGTAATGCAGTTAAAGATGTAGTAAGTGGTGTTGTAAACCCGTCGGGCAAACTGGCAACCACATTCCCGGAACAATACCTGGATGTTCCATCTGCAAGGAGTTTTCCCGGTACACCGGCAGAGATGCCAACCAATGTAAAATACACCGAAGGTATTTATGTTGGTTACCGCTATTTTGAAAAAAACAATGTGCCGGTGCTTTATCCTTTTGGGTATGGGTTGAGTTATACTGATTTTGTTTACAGTAATGTAAAGATCAGTTCAGGTGTTTTTAAAGATGAACTGTTTATTACTGCCGATATTACCAACACAGGTAAAACTGCCGGGCGGGAAGTAGTTCAATTATATATTGGTGCACCTGCAAAGCAAATGAGCAAGCCGGTGAAAGAACTGAAGGGCTTTGCAAAAACAAACTTACTGCTGCCAGGAAGCAAGCAAACGGTTAGTTTTAAAATCAACAAAATGGACCTGGCTTCTTTTGACGAAAATATATCAGCATGGACGGCTGAGGCAGGGGAGTATAAAATTTATATCGGGGCATCTTCAAAAGATATTAAATTGAATACTTCTTTTACTTTGCCAAAAAATTTGATAGTAAAAGAAGTAAACAACGTATTGGCGCCTGGTAAAAAAATTACCGGATTGCAATAATAAGCTGCAGTATTTAAATAAAGTCATCTGCATTAACCCGTAGGCTCACAAACTTAAACGCACCCGCAGAAAAGTATTATATTTAGAGGGCCAGGTTATTAATTTACGGCAGTTATGTAATTTTATATATGCAGCAGAGTACATTAAAAGAACTTTCAAAGGTGCTGGGTATCAGTATTTCAACGGTCTCCCGTGCATTAAAGGATCACCCGGATATTTCTGCCAAAACAAAGATAAGAGTGAAAGAACTGGCCCTGGCGCTGGAGTATGAGCCCAACGCCCATGCCGTACAATTGCGGGGTGGAAAAAGCAATGTACTTGGCATTATGGTGCCCTCTATTGATAATTTTTTTTACGATTCTTTTATTGCAGCAGTTGAAGAAGGGGCAAGGGCACATGGATATTCTGTATTGATCATGCAGTCAAGGGATAATGTTCAGATTGAAACAGCAAATATTAACTTCTTACGTAAGAATATGATCATGGGGTTGTTTGCATCTATCTCCATTGAAACAGATGATCTTTCTCCATTTGAAAAACTGGAGGAATTAAAAACACCGGTAATATTCTTTGACCGTGTACCGGAGACAGGAATTTATAATAAGGTATGTTTGGCTGATGAGGATGCAGCAAAAATTGCCGCCAACACCATTATCAGCAAAAATAAGAAAACAGTACTGGCCCTTTTCGGGCATCCGCATCTTAGTATTTCCCGAAAAAGATGTGCCGCATTTAAAGAAGTATTTGAAAAAAAATCACCTGAAACAAAGCTTACCATTTTGTACCCCGAGCAAATTGAAGAATCATACAAAGTTGTACTTAACTTACTCAGTGCAAAAGAAAAGCCCGATGTTATTTTTTGTATGGGCGACCTGATCCTTATTGGTGTAATGAAAGCCATTCATAAATTAAACCTGGTGGTGCCGGAAGACATCGCCATTATAGGTATCAGCAATGGAATGATACCAACCATGTACAATCCCCGTATTACTTATGTAGAAACCAGTGCTTATGCATTGGGTAAACTGGCGTTTGATCAAATGCTTTCCTGTTTAAAGAACGAGCCTGTAAATAAGGAAGTGGTAGTTGCATCCAGGCTTGTACTTGGAGGTTCTTTGTAAATAGCAAATTTACATGTTGTGTGTAATTGAAAATTGACACCATCCTAACGAAAATCAAATGAATACTTTCTAACTATTGTTTTTACACTCATCTGCCTTTGGACAAAATCACAAATACGACTGGGAGCCAGTTTACCAGGTGACAGCTCTAAATTAATTTTAACAACAAAATTGGGAATTTCATTCGGCACGATTTAAATTTAGCTGTGGCGGATTTGCCACAATTAAAAATAGAAGTATGACAAAAAATAAAACCATTACGGTAAAAGGAACAGAGATTACCATCTATCAGGGGGAGCAATCAGATTTTATTTCTCTTACAGACATAGCAAAGCATAAGGATTTGGCAAACACTGATTCCATTATTCAAAACTGGCTGCGTAACAGAAACACCATTGAGCTATTGGGTTTTTGGGAGTCAATGTATAATCCAAATTTTAAACCCCTCGAATTCGAGGGGTTTAGAAAACAAGCCGGGTTAAACAGCTTTGTAATGACCCCCAAAAAATGGATTGAATCAACCAATGCAATGGGCATTATATCAAAATCAGGCCGGTATGGCGGCACATTTGCTCATAGGGATATTGCTTTTGAATTTGCATCATGGATCAGCCCACAATTCAAATTGTATTTAATTACAGAGTTTCAAAGGCTCAAAAAAGAAGAAAGCAGCAACTTAAAATTAGAATGGAACC
>JANNYY010000309.1:0-12248 GCA_031410355.1 Chitinophagaceae bacterium
TCTATCATAAGCCAAAACCGTTACATCAAAAGCAGCAAGCAGTTTAGCAAAACTGCTACCGGTATTTCCATAGCCGATGATCCCCACCGTTTTACCTGTTAACTCGGATCCCCTGTTTTCTTCCCGTATCCATTTACCGTTTTTAATTTCATCAAAACTGCTGCTGATCTTGTTTTTTAAATTCAGCAACATACCCAGGGCATGTTCCGCTACAGCATTACGATTTCCTTCGGGGCTGCTTACACATTTTATTCCTTTGCGTTCGGCATAAGATACATCTATTAATTCCATGCCGCTGCCCAGTCTTCCAATCCACTTTAACTGATCAGCTTTATCCAAAATCGTTTTATCAATTTTTAATCTTGTAGTAACTATTAACCCTTCTGCCTTATCAATTATTTGGGTCAAGTCATCATAAGTTGTTGCAGGAAGATACATTACTGTAAATCCCTTTTTTTGCAAAGTTTCAATTAAAATGTTGTGAACTTTAGCAGTAACAATAACTAATTTTTCAATACTCATTTTGATGCGGTCATGCTGATTTCTACATTAACATTCTTAGGCAGTCCTTTTACTGCAACGGTTTCCCTGGCGGGATAATCCGTTGTAAAGTAACTGCCATAAATTTCATTTACGGATGTAAACAAACTCATATCACTTAAAAAGATGGTTGTTTTTACCACGTTACTAAAATCCATGCCGGCTTCTGTTAGTATAGCCTGCAGGTTTTTCATAACCTGGTTAGCCTCTGCTGCAATATCTGTATTGGATAAATCAGAAGTGCCAGGTATTAATGCAATCTGGCCCGAAATAAAAAGCATATCGCCGCTCATTACAGCCTGGTTATACGGGCCAATGGGTGCCGGCGCATTTGGGGTGTTGATTATTTTTTTCATGTTTATTTTTGTTTATTTACACATTTGCAAATATATCTTTTATCAACCACCTATTTTTGTAAAAAATAATAATGAAAATTGTTGTAGCAGCATCTGATGAGCAATGGAAAGAACTTACGGGCCTTAGAACCCAAACTGAGTGGCAAAGGGTTAAAGCAGCATCAGCATTTAATGAATATAAAAATGCGGATGCTTTTTTCAGCTTACATAACAATGATATTTTAGCTGAATTTGAATCTTTTAGAAAACCAATTTTTATAAATTCGGTTGTGCAAACATTGATTGATTTAGCTGCACCGGAAAATGTTTACCGCATTAACGGATGGCGTACATTTTTAAAGCGTTCTGTTTGGGAAATTGCAGGAACTATTGCTCCACAGGATTCTGCCCACGGGGCCCTGCGGACGAATGAGAACGTTGAATCAGTTTTTAAATCCCTCAACATCAAGATCAATACGGTAAAAGATGAACCTGGTTTTATTTCAGCAAGAATTATTGCTATGATCATTAATGAAGGATATTTTGCAGTGGAGGATAAGGTTAGCAGCAAAGCAGAAATTGACACTGCTATGAAGCTGGGCACTAACTATCCCTACGGACCTTTTGAGTGGGCAGAACTGATTGGGTTAAATAATATTTTGGGCTTACTACAAAAATTAAATTTAACCGATACCCGTTACCTGCCTTCAGAATTATTAATTAAAGAAGTAAAGGAACACAAGCAATGAGTCTTATCTTAAATATAGACACCGCTTCGGAAAATGCACATGTAAGTTTTGCAAAAGACGGGCTCGTGTTAAACGCACTGTTCAGTGAATCTCAAAAAGAACATGCATCATTTTTACAAACTGCCATTCAACAATTAAGTAAAACCACCGGTATTAATTTAAAAGATATAGATGCAGTAGCTATAACAGCAGGCCCGGGTTCATACACGGGCTTAAGGGTTGGTATGGCCGGTGCCAAGGGTTTATGTTATGCTTTAAAAAAACCTTTGATCGCAATGAGTACCCTGGAAATTTTAACCGTTTCGGCATTGCAACTTTTTGGTGATGCCGGAGAATTTGTTTTGTTTTGCCCGATGATGGATGCCCGGCGGATGGAAGTTTTTACGGCAATTTATAAAAAAGATCTTACTATATACCTGCCTCCATGCGCTATGATACTTGATGAATTTTCTTTTGAAAATGAATTATCAAAAAACAAAATAATGTTTTTTGGCAGTGGTGCAGCCAAGTGGAAAATCATTTGCAAACATTTAAATTCGGCCTTTGAAAATGTATCGATTTTACCCCAATCCATGAGTAAACAGTCAAATGCCATGCTTTTACAAAAAAAATTTACCACATTAGCTTACAGTGAACCTTTCTATCTGAAAGAATTTCAAACAGTTACCAAACAGTAAAATAATAATCCATAATAAAACGTTATACTTCTGTAAATATCATAATTGCATAAGCAATTAATGGTATATTTGCAACGTTCAAACATTGTTCAAGCATAATTAAAATTTAAATCCTTATGATGGTTGCGTCTCAAACACGTGAGCAGGAAACACTAGCATCTGCCAAAAATTCTCCAATTAATGTAGATTATCATGCGCTTAAAAAAGCAGCATTAGTACTGCGGGCTTTAAATCACAAGCTACGCCAGCAATTATTAAAATTAATTGAAGAAGAAAAAAAGATTACCGTTACAGAAATTTATGTTCGTTTAAGATTGGAGCAGTCTGTAGCATCTCAGCATCTGGCCATACTGCGCAAAGCAGGTATTGTAAATACAGAACGTGATGGAAAATTTATTTTCTATACTGTTAATTACAAGCGCATTGATGAGATAAGCCAGTTTGTAAAAGACCTGGTAGGTTAAAATTTCTGCAAAAATTAAATTTAGCGTTCGGTCAACAGCCCGAACGCTTTTTTATTTTTATCTTTGCCTGTCACACCTTTTAGATAAATAAATTTACAATGATCATAAAACAATTATACACCGGCTGTTTAAGTGAAGCTGCATATTATATAGAAAGTGAAGGAGAAGTTGCCATAATAGATCCGTTACGGGATATTGATGAATATATTAAACTGGCAAAAGAAAATAATGCAGGCATTAAATATATTTTTGAAACTCATTTTCATGCCGATTTTGTAAGCGGGCATATTGATTTAAGTAAACAAACCGGCGCCCCTATCATTTACGGGCCCGGTGCAAAAACTGATTATGATGTTTATAACAGCAAAGACAATGAAATATTTAAGCTGGGTAAAATAACCATTCAGGTATTGCATACTCCAGGCCACACGCTTGAAAGCAGTTGTTATTTATTGAGAGATGAAAATAACAAGCCACACGCCATTTTCACAGGCGATACTTTATTTGTGGGGGATGTTGGCCGGCCCGACCTCAGCAGTGGTAATATGAGCAGCGCTGAGCTTGCAGGCATTATGTATGATACTATTCAAAATAAAATTCTTCCGCTGGCCGATGATATAATTGTTTACCCGGCACATGGTGCAGGCAGCAGTTGCGGAAAAAACATGGGGCCTGAAACTTTTAGTACCATTGGGGAACAAAAGCAAACCAATTATGCTTTGCAATTACAAAGCAAGGAAGAGTTTGTTGCTGCTATAACTGAGGGCCTGGGCGCTACACCGCGATATTTTGCTATTAATGCACAAATAAATATGCAGGGTTACGAAAGCCTGGATAATTTAAAACAAAAAGGATTAACAGCATTATCACTTGCTGATTTTAAAAAATTACAGGATGAGAATGTACTGGTTTTAGATACCCGGCCTGCCGCAGTTTTTACAAAAGGATTTATACCCGGCAGTATTTTTATTGGCCTGGAAGGCCGCTTTGCAGAATGGGCCGGCAGCTTATTGCCTTTTGATAAGCAAATGGTTTTAGTAACCGAACCGGGCCAGGAAGAAGAAACTTTTGTTAGGTTATCAAGAGTAGGATTTGACAAAATACAGGGTTATTTAAAAGCTGGCTTTAATAGCTGGGAAGATTCCGAAGAACCGGTTGATATGATCATTGATGTGGAAGCTGATGAACTGGCCATGGATATACCGCACGATCCTAACCTGGTAGTGGTAGATGTAAGAAGAGAAACTGAATTTGCAGACGGGCATGTTGTTAATGCGCAAAATCTTCCGCTTAACGAAATGAATGATGTACTTAATCTTGCCCAATTTAATGACAACCAGAATTTATACATTCATTGTGCCGGTGGTTACCGGAGTGTAATTGCTGCTTCGCTGTTAAAAAAAGAAGGAACTCATAACCTCAGGAACGTTTTGGGTGGTTGGGCAAAAATTCAAGAGCAAAAAAATATTAAAACCCAGAAAGAAGCAAGTGTGCTGAATTAATAATTTGTATTTGAATTATTGGTACAGCTTTTAAACAGGGGCATTTACCTTCTTATCAATCCAGTTATTTTTGTAACCTTTATTGTATTCCCATTTCCAGCGACGGTGTGTCCATAAATAATTGTAAGGCTCTTCTCTTATTATTTTTTCTAAAAAATCACGGAAAGCCCCGGTGATTTCTCCAACCTCAGTGGCTGCTGCATTTTCGGTATAAATGGTAGCTTCTACCGCATAATGTCCCCTTTTAATTATCCTGGAGCGTACAAAAACTATAGCGGTATTATTTTTAATCCCACCCACTTCGGGGCCGGTAATAAACGGTGCCGGTTTACCAAAATAATTTTGCCAATAAGCCGATGCAGGATTACCGGGGTTTTGATCTGCCCCTAAAAAAAACGCAAACCTTTCATTAAACATATCTTCACGCTTTTCTTTAAACGCTGTTGCTTTAATAAAGCGGGTTCCAAATTTTTGCCTGATCTTTAAAAACAGCCTTTCCATGGCTTTATTATTTAAAGGGATATACACTGCATAAGTTGGTATTGTTTTTATTTCTTTCGCCATAAATAAACTTCCATACTCCCAGTTAAACTGGTGACCGGCATGTAACTGCACATTTTTTCCTTTTCTTATCAGGTCATTAACGGCTGTAAAGTCTCCCTGGCATCTTTTTTCAAAAGTTTTTTCACTCATCGAAATAAGTTTTATTATTTCCATGAAAGTGTCGGTAAGGTTATGAAAAACCTGCTTTGTAATTTTTTTAAGTTCTGCATCTGTTTTTTCAGGAAATGCTATCCGCAGATTTTTAATAACTGTTTGCTTTCTGTAACCAAAAACATAATACAGTAAAAAATAAATAAAGTCGCTGAATAAATAAATAACCGGGAAAGGGATTAAAGAAAAAAGGTAAAAGAACCCATAAATGATATAATACATAATGTTCAGTAAATTTTAATTGCCCGCAAAGGTATGCAGTAAGTGGGATTGTTATGATAACAATGGGCAGATAAACAGTAAAGATTTTTTTTGGGGGTGCTATCTAAAAATTATAAAACAATATTTTGTATCCTTTCCTCTTTGTTGGGATAATCTGTATTAAAATGAAGGCCCCGGCTTTCGTGCCTGAACTCTGCACATTTTACAATGAGATAAGCAACTGTTATCATATTTCGTAACTCACAAAGCTGCGGCGATACAATGGTTTTTTGATACAATGCTTCTGTTTCGGTATATAAAAGATCAAGCCGTTTCATGGCCCGGTGCAACCTTTCGTTATTGCGCACTATACCCACATAATCGCTCATCAGCAGTTTTAATTCTTTTACACTTTGTGTTATGAGGATCATTTCTTTGGGTGCATTGGTGCCATCCGTTTTCCAGTCGGGCACAGCCCCCCCGCCCCCCAAGTGGGGATTTGTGCGAAGATTGATGGTGGAGATGGAGTCTTTATAGGCCCGGTGTGCAAATACCATGGCTTCTAAAAGGGAATTGCTGGCCAGGCGGTTGGCGCCGTGTAAGCCCGTGCTGGCGCATTCCCCGGCTGCGTATAAATTTTTAATAGAGGTTTTGCCATGCTCATCAGTTTTAATACCCCCACAACTGTAATGTGCAGCCGGCGCCACGGGTATCATATTTTTTGTGATATCAATACCTATACTTAAACATTTTTCGTAGATGTTGGGGAAATGTTCAATAAATTTTTCTTTGCTGAAATGCCTGCAATCGAGAAAAACATTTTCGGTACCTGCAATTTTCATTTCATTATCAATTGCTCTGGCAACAATATCACGGGGTGCCAGGTCTTTTCTTTCATCATAGCGTTCCATAAATGCTTCGCCTGCATGGTTCCGCAAAATACCGCCATCGCCACGCACAGCTTCTGTAATTAAAAAATTGTGCCCTCTTATACCCGTTTCATATAATGCCGTTGGATGAAACTGTATAAATTCCATATTCTCAATTCTCCCCTTCGCCCGGTAAACCATGGCTACACCATCACCTGTGGCTATAGCCGGGTTTGTTGTAGACCGATATACCTGCCCGTTTCCTCCTGATGCCAGCATGGTAATTGCAGAAAGTATTTTTTCTACTTTATTTGTAGCCAGGTTTAAAACATACACTCCATAACATTCAACATCGGGTGTTGCTTTGGTAATAAGATAACCCAAATGGTGCTGTGTAATAATATCCAGTACAAAACAATGACTTAGAAGACGGATATTTTTTTTTCGGCCGATAGATTCAAGTAAGGCCCTTTCCATTTCCTTACCGGTAACATCTTTATGATGAAGGATCCTGAATTCGCTGTGGCCGCCTTCTTTACCCAGCTTATAATCGCCATCAGTTTCTTTATCAAAATTGGCACCCCATTCAATAATTTCCTCAATACGCTCCACACCCTCTTTCACTACAATTTCCACAATATGCCTGTTGCATAAACCATCACCGGCTATTAGGGTATCTTCAATATGCTTATTAAAACTGTCTTTATCAAAATCCATTACGCCTGCAATACCGCCCTGGGCATACTTTGTATTGGTTTCATCACTTTGTGTTTTGGTAAGTATGATAATTTTTTTATCGGGGCATGCTTCTGCAACTTTTAGTGCATAAGTTAAGCCTGCAATGCCGCTGCCTATTACGAGAAAATCTGTTTGCATATCCTTATCCCTGCGGGAATTAATTGTGTTAGATAAAATAATTGTGAGCCCTTAAAATAAAAAAATCTGTGAATATCTTACTCCAGGTTCCCCCTTTCCTTCGACTATCGCTCAGGACTGGGCGGAGGGGGTTACCCAGGCCTCATTCTCTTTTAATAAATTTACCAGTTCATCCACAGCAATGTTGCTGTCAATATTTCTTTTCACCACTTCTTTTCCTTTGTATAAAGTTATTTTGCCTACACCGCTGCCTACATAACCAAAATCGGCATCGGCCATTTCGCCTGGCCCATTTACAATGCAGCCCATGATGGCGATCTTTACACCTTTTAAATGATTGGTTACTGCACGAATCTTTGCGGTGGTTTCCTGCAAATCAAATAATGTTCTGCCGCAACTTGGGCAACTAATATATTCTGTTTTTGATATTCTTGTACGTGTTGCCTGCAAAATGCCAAAAGCAATGGAGTTTAATAATTTGGTTTGAGGTGCTATTTTATTATTACCAAAATGATGGCCAAAGCAAACCCCATCGCAAAATCCATCCAGCAATAAGCCCCCGGCCTCTATTGAATAATGAATTAAACTTTCATCCATTGTTGCATCTGCACTATCACAAATAATGATAGCAGGGTTTTTAATATTGCTGTTCATCAGCTCAACAAACATCCTGCGTATGCTTTGCATGGCATTTTTATTTGTGCTGCTTAAGCAAATTACCGCGGTTTTATCTTCCTGTAGTTTAGCAAAGATTTTTTCCAATGATTGATCAGGACAACCTTCAGAATAGCAATCAATCATTACAAAATTGATCAAAGCTGATTTTTCAACACTTCCATCCAGGTATTGATCAGCATCAAAAATCGGTACATACTTCAACTTATCAGTTGCTGATAACCAGGCCTGGTGATAAAGAATAACTTTTAAGGTACCGGGTAAATCAAATTGTAAAGGCTGATTACAAAAAATATAATCAGCAGCAGCATCGCCTATATTCCATTTATCGGTTATGCTGTCGTAAGTATATCCAATTGCCTGCAGATCTCCAGGAGTAATTTTTTCAAACTTACTGAAATCAGCAACTACAATGGGAACGTGCTTATCACCTAAATTAGAAACAGCGAATGTTTTTCTTCTGTTATACTCAAACGGAGAGTAAGGCAACTTTAAATCAGCAGGGTCTTTCAACTCCCCCCTTGGGGGGTCGGGGGGGCTGGGGCTGTATCTCTTCACAATATCCTTACAAACCGGTATCTCCAGTTCAGGATCTTCGGTTAAAGAAACACGTATCGTATCTCCAATCCCATCTTCCAGTAAGGTGCCAATTCCTATTGCAGATTTTATTCTACCATCCTCACCATCACCGGCTTCAGTTACTCCCAAATGCAGGGGATACGCTTCTCCAAATTCTTCCATCATGTGGTTGATGAGCAAACGGTAAGCCTGCACCATCACTTGTGGGTTGCTGCTTTTCATGCTCAGTATAATATTGTGATAATCTTCGCCTCTTGCTATTCTTAAAAATTCCATGGCACTTTCAACCATGCCCATAGCCGTATCACCGTAACGGCTCATTATGCGGTCGCTCAAACTTCCATGGTTGGTACCAATACGCATGGCAGTGCCATACTCTTTGCAGATTTTTACAAGGGGTGTAAAACGATCTTTTATCCTTTCAATTTCTTCAGCATATTCTGCATCGGTATAATCTATCTGTTCAAATTTTTTCTTGTCAACATAATTACCGGGATTAACCCTTACTTTTTCAACTATCCTGGCAGCAATTTCAGCAGCATTGGGTGTAAAATGAATATCAGCAACCAGCGGTGTATCGTATCCACGCTTTCTTAACTCATCTTTTATATTCTGTAAATTTTCGGCTTCGTTCTTTGATGGGGCAGTAATGCGCACTAATTCCGCTCCTGCTTCAATACACCGGATAGACTGCTCAACCGTTGCCATGGTATCCATTGTATCGGTAGTAGTCATGGTTTGCACACGTATGGGGTGATTGTTACCTAAAAGCAGGTTACCTATTTTAACTTCCCGGGTTTTAAGGCGCTTGTATGATGTAAGAGATTCGCTGTAAAATTGCATAGTGCAAAAATAGTAATAATCAGGCATGGTCTGACGTACCGTCTGACCATGGCAAATAATTGGTCACACGAGGACGTCAGACCAGTTTACCAGTCTTTTTCAGGCTTTGCCGATGTAGCCGCATTTACTTTGCGTAATTTATCCTGAAGATTTTTTTCCTGTTGCAGCAAAGCTTTCAGCTTTTCTTCTGCATCCTGTTTAGTTAATTTAGATGGCTGAGGTTTGGGTTGCTCGTTTTTCTCCTCTTCCTTTGGCTTGTCTTTTTCCTTTTGCTTTTTATCGTCGGTAGGTTTTTTATCTTCCTTTTTATCTTTTTTTTCTTTTTTTTGATCCTGCTTTTGCTGTTGCAATGCTTTTTGAAGATTAAGCCGGGCATCTTCATCCTGCGGATTTAACTTTAAAGCATTTTTATAGGCATCAATACACTCCGGCAGCTTTTTGTTATTCTGTAAAACAACGCCTTTGTTATAATATGCTCTTGACCTGTCTTCTTTGGAAGATGAATTAGAAACCGCATTATCATAAGCCAGTACTGCTTCGTCTGTCTTTTTATTTTTATAGAGGGCATTCCCTAAATTATATTGTGCTGTAGGGTTGGCCGGATTTTTTACTGTTGCCTGCTGATAATTTGTTATGGCATTATCATACTCCTTTTTTTCGTAAGCCTCATTCCCTTTTTTAATTAAAACTTTTTCAGTTTGTGCAATGGTGGAAACAGGCAATAAGCAACAGGCAACAGGCAATACGGCTGCTTTTTTACGGATGCTTTTGCCAACTGCCAACTGCCAACTGCCAACTGCTTTTCTTTCAGAAACAAATAATTCGATAACCATTAAACCAAATGCCAGCAATAAAAAATAAGGAAAGTAGTTTTTGTAATTCACTAAAGAATCTTCAGTAACTGTTCGTTGATCCATACTTCCTAATTGTGCATCAAGTTTGTTCACCAGGTCATCAGTATTGGAAAAAAGCTGGTATATGCCGTTTCCTTTTTCAGCCCTCTTAATTAATTCATCTTCATTTAACCTGGTAACTACAATATTGCCATTTACATCCAGTTTTGGTTGATTGGTGAGCTCATCAATAATTATTGACCCCTGCGGAGAGCCAATACCAACGGTAGTTATTACAATTCCTTCTTCAGCCATTTGGGCTGCCATTTTTAATGCGCCTTCGTCGTGATCTTCGCCATCACTTATCAGAATAACTGCTTTATATTTTTTTTCTTTTGAGTTGAAAGAAGCGTAGCACATTTTTAAAGCATCTGAAATTACCGTACCCTGCGTGGGTACAACATCAGTTGATGCAGATGACAGGTACATTTTTGCTGCTCCATGATCGCCGGTTAAAGGCATTT
The DNA here is from genome assembly GCA_031410355.1 of Chitinophagaceae bacterium. Classification (GTDB taxonomy): domain Bacteria; phylum Bacteroidota; class Bacteroidia; order Chitinophagales; family Chitinophagaceae; genus Ferruginibacter. The sequence continues at coordinate 10,382 of JANNYY010000309.1, forward strand.
GCAAATAAGCCCTGCCGGCAAAAACAACAATGCCTATGCGGTCATTATCCAGCTTATCAATTAATTTACTGATCGCCTGCTTGGCCCGCTCTAACCTGTTGGGCTTTATATCCTGTGCCAGCATACTTTTACTTACATCAAGCGCAATGATGAGATCAATGCCATTGCGGTTTACTTTTTCTGTACCTGACGGAGAACGTAAATTTGCCAATGCAAAAACACCCAGTGTAAAAGCAGCCACAATCAACACAAATTTTAATGCAAATTTTTGAGGCGAATAATTTTTGATCATTTCCTTTACCAGGTTTACATCACCAATTTTTTTTTTGGTTCTTTTCTTCCAGTTAAGCACAAAAAAATATAAGATCAGCAGCAACGGAATTACCGCTAAACCAATTAAATATTCTATGTGTTGAAAACTAAACATCCTGATGTTGCAAATTAGCAAAATTGCCAAAAAGCATTATGTTAAAAATTGAATTGAAAATTAAATATTACCAAACCGGCATCTCCCCCGGAACAAATTAGCACATCTGCACATTTGCACATTTGCATATTTGCACATTTACTTTCTTCCTTCAAAAAAACCATACTGTTTCAATATTGCTTTTGTTATGTTCAACCGTACAGCGCTTAAATCTGTATCTGCAGATGGCGCTTTTACAAAAGTCACAAAAAAGTACACGTGTTTGTTTTCTTCAATCCAGCCAACAAGCCAGCCAATGGCATTCCCGTCTTCGCCAAAACCCCAGCCGGTTTTATAACTCAATTGATAGGCCGTATTGTTTTCCTGCAGCATAACATCCCTTACCATCTGTTGTACACTTTTGCGAAAGGGCAGTTGATCAAAATATAATTTTTTAACGAGCCCAAGCTGTTCGTCAGGAGATATTTTCAGCGTATTATTCAGCCAGAAAGAATCAACCGGGCCGCTGATATTTTTATTCCCATAACCAACGCTGTCAATCCATTGCTGTATGGTATCTTTTCCAATTCGCCTTGCAACTTCCTGGTAAAAAGGTACACTGCTTACTTTAAATGCTTCGGTCATATCCATATCCTTATTCCAGCTTTTTGCTGTATCGCCATTAGGAAAAAGACGCATCTTTCCATCCCATTTAATGATCATTTTTTCGTCAGTAATGATACCGGTTTGCAAACCCACCAATGAATTGAAAATTTTAAAGGTAGATGCCGGTGAAAACCGCATGGTATCAAACTTCATATTGTAAACCGTTACCCTGCCATCTGCATTATTCAGCATGGTAAAGCAACCTTCTACTTTATTTTCGTCAAAATATTTTTTTAAACTTTCGTCGTTATTGGCTTTATTAACAGAGCAGGAAGCAATAACCAACAGGCAACAGGCAACAGGCAATAGTATTTTATAATTAAATGTCATCATCAATATTTTAAATTATTTTTTATTAAGATGTTCAGCCGTTGCCGCAAGCGCATCGTAGAATTTTTTTCCAAACTTCCGGGTTAAGGCTTCTTTTAAAAAAACATACACCGGCACTTTTAATTTTTTACCCAGGGCACAGGCAGCTTTGCAATTGTCTTCACGGGGTTCGTAATTTACATATACATTATCGCTGCGTTTGCTTTCTTTTGTTATAATTGGAAACAAGTGGCAACTGATGGGTTTTTTCCATTTGATCTTTCCATCCATATAAGCCTGTTCAATACCACATTTTACAATGCCATCCTTACCGGGTATGCCGTAAACACAAACTTTGCTTTCAATAGTAGGTGTTACCCAGCCGTATTCTTTGTCATACACGTACCTGCCCTGGCGCTCCAATTCTTTTTTACTTTCTGCATTCAGGTAAGGCAATACCGAATCATATACTTCATTTATTTTTTT
>JANNYY010000310.1:0-7483 GCA_031410355.1 Chitinophagaceae bacterium
TTTTAATTGAAGATGGAAAGAGCCATATCATTGACCGGATACCGGAATTTACTGCCGATAGAAATAAAGAAACTGTAACCAATAAAGCAAGCATTACCGATAACCAGATAACAGGCAGCACGGTTGCTGAGTATAATGGCGAATCAAAAATAAATGTACTACGGGCTTTTGCTGCAACCAAAAATGATAAAAAAACCGAAACCCTTGCCGATTTTGCAAGAAGTAATAATAACAATATTGAAGTGTCAAATATTACCAATTCTGATTTTAATGAAAGGCAAAAACCCCTGCAGTTAAAATTTGATTTTAAAGCCAATAACCAGGTAACCAAAACAGGCAATGAATTGTATGTGATCCTGGATTGGGAAAAAGATTTCAGCAGCCTGGAAATGCCGGAGGAAAGAAAAAACGATTATGAATTCAATCAAAAATATTATTTATCAACGCAAACCGAATTAACAGTTCCCGCAGGGTATAAAGTTGATTATTTACCAACAGCATATAAAAAGAACACAACTTCCTGGTCGTTTGAAGGTTCGTATGTAAGTAAAGGCAGCAGCATTGTTTACAACAAAAAAATAATTATCAATAAAGCCATTTTAAAAAAAGCAGACTTTGCAAACTGGAATGCTTTTATTGCTGAGATCAACAAATTTTATAACGACCAGGTTGTACTAACAAAATAAAAACAATAGAAAAAATGATCCGTCTCTACATTATTTTTTGCCTTGCGGCTATTTTACCATCATGTTCATTTGCACAAACACCTACCATAGGAGATAAAATTGAAGATGAGTTTAACATAACTGTCATACCCGAAAAATGGAAAAACGAAAGTGCCGTGATCATTGGCATGAAGGAGGAATATTTATTTAAACGCCAGCAATTAAAAGGCCGAACCACTGCCGGTGTAAACATAAAAGAATATATACATAAGCGTATTAAGCTACAGGATAAAAATGCTGTTGAAAAATTTTCAACGTTTTATTATGTAACTATTGGCGCTGATGGCAAAGCGGGCTATAAAGTTATAAAGAGCGATGGGAAGGTGGTTGATATTGACATGAAAAGCGCCATTGAAGAGGAACAGGATATCCCGGCTATTTACAAACCCATTTATTTTAAGCTGAAAGTTAAATCAATGAAAATTGCCATTCCCGACCTGGAACCCGGCGACATTATTGATTACACTGTAAACTCAACCCTTGATTGGGATATGAAAACAGAAGGCATCAATTTTACGCCTTTTATTTTTTCGCTCTCAAACAATTATCCCACTTTATACCAGCAGTACCGGTTTACAATGGCCAATGGTATGAAGGTGAAGTACCGCAGTTATAATGGGGCACCTAATTTAAAGTTTGATCCCAAAGCATCTGTTTATGGCGAAAGAGAAACTTACCTCAGTTATTTTTTCTTAGATAAAGATCGCGAAAAATCAACTGATGAACGCTGGAGTTATGAGTTGAGAAATACACCCAGCGTAAAGTTCCGGGTGGTTTTTTTAGATTATGATGCAGGCGACAGAACCCTGGGCGAAGCAACTGTTGACCGCTCGGGCCTTGATTATGAAAATGTATATAAGGGATATGCGGGTGCCGCATTATACAGTACACCCATTGTTACATCACTTGTAGCTTACACCACACAATACATCACTAAGAAAAAAACTGATGGCGTTTTAAAAACAGATGCCGACATTGTTAAAGAAACTTATTACTGCCTGCGAAAAGTTTTTTTAGAAATGTATTATAAAGGGCCCGTACATTCCGACCTGGAAAAATATTTCACCGGCAAAAAATTGTATAAAAAAATAATTAAGGCCGAAGAGAAAGCAGAAAAAAAGGAAGAAAAGGAAGATGAGATCAGGATGAATGCGGTAACCTTTTGCACTGCATTACGGTATTCACTAAAAGCGCAGGGCATAGAGTCGGAATTGTTTGTGTATGTACCCCGCAAACTGGGTACCTGGCGTGATGCTATTTTTATGGAAGAATTGGATTATGTAATGCGGGTTAAACTTAAAGACAAGGCATATTTCCTGGAAGCAATTAATAATTTTGATGCATTTGGCACCCCTCACAATTATCTCGAAAATGCTGAAGGCATCAGCATCCGCTATGATGAAGCTGACAGTTATTATAAAGTGAGTGTACCTGCCACACCCGCTTCAGCAAATCTTAGCCGGGAAGAGTACCTGGTGAGTTTTACAGATGCTATGGATATAATACATGTAGAAAGAACCAGCACGTACACCGGCTCCCAAAAATCTGATTTAATAGGCAAAGCAAATTTAGACAGGGAATATTTGAATACCGATTTTGAAAAATATTATGCCGAACCTTTAACCAAGGGCAAAAAAAATGAAAACCCTGCGCCGGTAAATAATAAATATGAATATGCTGATAAAGAAGAGCAGGTTAAAGAACGTAAAGAGCTTTTTGAAAAAATATTAAAGGCTGATGAAGTTGATGTTGATAAATACACTGATTTTGAATTATTGCAGGATGGCCGCACGGGAGATTCTGCTATGCTTAAGTACAAAGAAAAATTCGGCTTGAAAAAACTCATAAGCAAAGCGGGCAAAAATTACATTTTTGAAGCCGGTAAATTAATAGGAGGGCAGTTAAAGCTTGAGCCTAATGAAATTAAGGAACGGCAGACCGATATCTGGATTCCCTCGGCACTTACCATTGAAAACAGCATCACCATAAATGTACCCGAAGGTTACAGTGTTGATGGCCTGCAGGACCTGAACATGAATATTGATAACAGCAGCGGAACCTTTATAAGCACTGCAACTGTTACTGGCAATAAATTATTAATAACCACCAAAAAAGTTTATAAAAACACGTTTGATAAAAAAGAAGCCTGGCCAAACTATATTGCTTTTTTAGAGCCGGCATATAAACTCAGCCAGGCAAAAGTGGTGCTGAAGAAAAAATAAAATAAGTACGGGGAGGATGAATTCAAACTACGTTGTATTTGCGCTAACCCAAATTCAGTAGCGTATTTTTTTGTAACTCATTGGCAAACAAATAATATGTTACATAATGTTTTACAAAGTAGTAGTGTATTTTAGCCGAAATACGACCGTTGGTGGCAATATTAAATGCGACTCGTTCCAAAACAAAGTTGACAAAATTTCTATTGCGTGACACAGACTTTCAGCAAGACAAAACTAAATCGAATGTTTCGCTTAGGACATAAACTTGCCTTTGAGCAAAAGCCAACAAAAAAAGATTGGGAAGATGTTTTTGCCCTTTGGTGGTGCGCTGCAAGAGGTGGACACAAACTAGCACAATTTTATTTCGCCACTTGTTATGACCATGGTTTAGGTACCGACATAAATCTAGAAGAAGCGTATAAATGGTATTTAAAAGCAGCCAAGCAAGGACACATGGAAAGTCAATACAACATTGGCTTCTTTTACCAGGAAGGTGAAGTCGTTAAACAAGACTATAAAAAAGCAGTATACTGGTTCGCATTAGCAGCTTCACAGGGTGACACAGAAGCACAGAGAGATTTGGGATACTCATATTTTTATGGACAAGGCGTAAAAAAGGATGAGAAGAAAGCAGTTGAATGGTATAAAAAATCAGCCGCTAAAAATGACGAAAAAGCATTTTACAATTTAGGGCTTTGTTATAAAAATGGTGACGGAGTTAAACAATCTAATCGTTGGGCGAAACACTTTTTTTCAAAAGCATTAAAATACGGATACACCAAAGCAAAAGGACAACTTAAAAAGCTACAGTAGAGGCATAAGTAGCATTAAAACTTATACAGTTATGGGTTTATGTAAATTTTGTGACCAAAAGGCTGGACTATTCCGCTCAATTCATAAAGAATGTCAATTTGCAAACGATGCTGGTAAAATGGCCTTGATAAGAAAAGTGTGTGATACCATTACCTCGACTTCAAGCTTGACAAATTTTGATTCTGAGATTTCTTCAATTGCACAATCATCATATATCAAAGATTACGAAATAGCTGAATTATGCAGACAAGGTTTTGATAACGCTGTAGAAACATTTTTGGAGGACGGGGTTATATCCCATGACGAAGAACAAAAGCTTGCAAACTTTAAAAATCATGTCAAACTACCAGACAACGTTTTAGATAAGGCTGGGGCGTTACAAAAAGTAGTTAAATCGCTTATTCTTAGAGACATCATAGAAGGTAAAACTCCATCTCGGTTGAATATTTCAGAAGATTTACCTTTTCTCTTACAAAAAGGTGAAAGCATAATTTGGATCTTTCATAACGTAGAGTTTTATGAACAAAGGACAAAAACTATTTATGAGGGAAAATCAAGTGGAGTAAGCGTTCGAATCGCAAAGGGACTTTACTACAGAACTGGCAGTTTTAAGGGGAATCCAGTAAAAAGTGAGCAAATGGTATCAATGGGAATTGGAATGATGGCGTTGAGCACGAAGAGTATTTATTTTGGATCACCTAGCAAGGCAATAAAGATTCCGTACAACAAACTAATTGCAATTACACCATACACAGATGGAATAGGTATACAAAAAGATGGGACCTCAGCTAAACCCCAAATTTTTAAAGGTATTGATGGCTGGTTTACATACAATTTAATATCAAATCTTAATCAGACATAAGTTGCCCATGCGTATAACATTGGGTTTTTTACGACAGGTTTTATTTTACCTTTGCAAAAGCAAATGAAACATCTCTCCTCCCTCAACAAATATTTTTGGAAATACCGCTGGCATTTTATGCTCGGGTTCGTTTTTGTGGTGCTCACCAATTATTTCCGCATATTGGCGCCACAGTTAACGGGCTATGTGGTTAACACCGTTGTGCAATCAATAAAATCGCCTAATGTTAATGCAATTGATATAAAAAAGAGCGAAAAGAATTACGATTTTCTTGTACGGGAAGTTATATCAAAGTTTGAAAAAAACCCTTCAAGGGTGATACTGTATGCAGGTATTACCTTATTTATCATTGCCATTATAAGTGGTTTTTTTATGTTCCTGATGCGGCAAACCATTATTGTAATGAGCAGGCATATTGAGTACGACCAGAAGAACGAAATATTTACCCATTACCAAAAATTAGATACTAATTTTTACAAAACACACAGCACCGGCGATTTAATGAACCGCATTGCAGATGATGTAAGCAAAGTAAGAATGTACACCGGCCCCGCTATCATGTATTTTATAAACCTTGCTGCTGTACTGGCTTTCAGCATATTTTTTATGTTTAAAGCCAGCCCTAAACTTACCTGGGTTGCACTGGCGCCTTTACCCATTTTGGCCATTACTATTTACTTCGTTAATAATATCATCAACAAAAAAAGTGAACGTATTCAATCCTTATTAAGTGATTTAACCACCAATGCACAGGAATCCTATTCGGGCATCAGGGTTATAAAATCTTTTGTACAGGAAAAAGCTATGCTTGGTTTTTTTAAACAGAACAGCGAAGCATACCGGGATAATGCGCTGAGCCTGGCAAAAACAGAAGCCATTTATTTTCCCAGTATGGCATTACTCATTGGGTTAAGCACACTTATAACAATCATGGTTGGCAGCTTAGATGTGATCAACAATGTTGAAGGCGCCAGCGTAGGGAGAATTGCTGAGTTTGTGATGTATATTCAAATGCTCACCTTCCCCGTAAGTGCCATAGGCTTAACGGCCAGCATGACCCAGCGTGCAGTTACTTCTCAAAGAAGAATAAATGAATTTTTGCATACTGAGCCAGCCATCAAAAATGAAACAACATCGGTAATTAAAGAACTGGAAGGAAATATAACCATCAGCAATCTTGATTTTATTTATCCGCATACCGGCATTCATGCTTTAAAAGATTTTTCACTGCAGGTAAATAAGGGAGAAAAAATTGCAATAGTTGGCAGAACCGGTTCTGGTAAATCTTCTTTAGCTCAATTGCTGCTGCATACTTATGAACCGCAAAAAGGTATGATCGCCTTTGATGGTATCCCCATAAATAAGTTTGATATACATTCGTTGCGGTTGCAGGTAAGTTATGTACCGCAGGATATATTTTTATTTAGTGAAACTGTACGTAACAATATCCGCTTTGGTGTTGATGAAGCATCTGATGGGCAGGTAATAACTGCTGCAAAACAAGCAAGTATTCATACGGAGATAGAAAATTTTCAGCAAGGCTATGATACCATGATAGGAGAAAGGGGAGTTACGCTTAGTGGTGGCCAAAAACAACGCATTTCCATTGCCCGAGCATTAATTAAAAATCCACGTATTGTTATTTTTGATGATTGTCTTAGTGCAGTAGATGCCCGTACAGAAAAAGAGATCATTGGTAATTTATATCAATTTTTAAAAGATAAAACAGCCATCATCATTACGCACCGTATATTTTCTTTATTTGAATTTGATAAAATAATTGTTTTGGATGATGGAAAAATAGTAGAGCAGGGTACACATAAAAACTTACTGGAATTAAACGGATATTATGCTGATATGTATAACAGGCAGCAGCAGCGAGATAAAGAAACTCAATAAGAGCAAGCGGGCAATTAGCCTTATTTGTGCTTACCTTAAGATAAAAATCAAATAAACCATCATATATTTTGTAGATTGGAAAACAATTTTATCTTTGCTTTGCCCAATAAGGGTAATCGTTAAAAAACTAAAAACTAAAAAAACAGTGGCGTACGAAAACAACGAAAAGAAAATGGATAGTGTTTACAGCAAACGCATCAGGGCCGGCAAAAGAAGAACTTACTTTTTTGATGTAAGAGAAACCCGTGGCAATGATTATTATTTAACTATTACCGAAAGCCGCAAGCGTTTTGATTCTGAAGGCTACGACAGGCATAAGATTTTTTTGTACAAAGAAGATTTCAACAAATTTATTAAAGGACTGGGCGAGGCAATTGATTATGTAAAAACAGAATTGATGCCCGACTTTGATTTTGATGCTTTTAACCATGATACGCCTTATGAAGGTGAAGAGGGCCAAAACCAACAATCTGCAAATGATGTACAGGACAGGACAGCAGGCGGTATCGTAGAAAATATTGTAGCCGATACAACAGAAAATCCGATAGTTGAAGCAAAAGATACAGCAGCAGCTATTGATGTACCAGAAGAAGAAACTCCCACAGCAACAAATAACGACTCCGTTGATAACGGCAGTAGTGAGGTAGCAGAAAAGTGGTAATGAACAAGACACCAAACCTAATTGCAACAGATCCTCCCTTTTACAGGGGGGATTTTTTTATACCGCCTCTACTTTATATATAGTCCAACAGCTTCTGTGCCAGCATAATTTCAACATAATCTTTATGACTGCTTATGAAATAATGATGGTATTAAATGTTAAATCAACCGGCTTAAGCTGTAAAAGCGGTAAATTGTAAATAAAAAAGATGAAAGCTATAATTATTTCAATGTGCATAATGGTATCTGCATTCATCTGCCATGCACAAACCGGTTGTAATATAAAATGCAGATGCCTTTTT
>JANNYY010000311.1:0-1527 GCA_031410355.1 Chitinophagaceae bacterium
GAAAACCCCGCTGAGACAGAAAGAAAGTGATATAGAATAATTACCATAGAAAAAAATACAGCAGTGCATCTCTTATTGGGATGCATTTTCTTTTTACCTTAACAGGATGAACCGAAAAAAATTTATCCAGCAATCTTCACTGGCATCTGCAGGCATTTTAATGAGTAAGTATTCATTTGCTAAATGGCAAAGCCATTTTCCGTTGGTAAGAATCCCGGAAAGCCAACGGAAATTTACAAGTCCGGCGGTGGAAAAGCTGATCATTGAAATAAAAAACAATATTGGCAATACAGAAATTGCCTGGCTCTTTGAGAATTGTTTCCCCAATACTTTAGATACCACAGTTGATTTTGAGATCATCAGTGGCAAGCCCGATACTTTTGTTATTACCGGCGATATTGATGCCATGTGGCTGCGGGATTCATCGGCGCAGGTTTGGCCTTACCTGCCGTTAATGAAGGAAGATAAAAATTTGCAGGAATTAATAAAGGGTGTTATCAACCGCCAGGTAAAATGTATTTTAAAAGACCCTTACGCCAATGCATTTTACAAAGATGAAACAAAGATCAGTGAGTGGAAGGATGATAAAACAACAATGAAACCAGGCGTGCATGAGCGGAAATGGGAGATAGATAGTTTGTGTTATCCTATAAGACTGGCGGATGGTTACTGGAAAGAAACAGGAGATATATCTCCATTTGATGCAGACTGGAAAGAAGCTATGAGATTGATTGTAAAAACTTTTAAAGAACAGCAGCGATTAGAAAATAATGGCCCGTATAAATTTGAACGTACAACAAGCTGGGCAACCGATGGTGTGCCTTTAGGAGGTTATGGTTATCCAACAAAAAAAATTGGGTTAATACATTCTATGTTCAGGCCGAGTGATGATGCAACGGTGTTTCCATTTAATATACCGGGAAATATTTTTGCGGAAGAATGCCTGGATAATTTAGATGAAATGTTGTCGACACTTAATTTTAACATTGGAGAAGATTTATCGGCTTTTACAGATTCGCTGGAAAAAACCTATCAAAAATATGCTTTGGTAAAACATGAAAACTTGAAAGAGATACTGGCATTTGAAGTAAATGGATTTGGTAGTTTTAATTTAATGGATGACGCAAATATCCCTTCTTTATTATCGCTCGGTTATCTAAATGCCTCCTGGTTGAAGACAAATGTGTATCAAAACACCAGAAAATTTGTACTATCGGATTCCAACCCATTCTTCTTCAAAGGCAAAGCAGCAGAAGGTATTGGCGGCCCGCACGTAGGCATGGATTATATCTGGCCGCTGAGTATTATCATGCGGGGGCTTACAAGTACGGATGATAAAGAAATAAAAAATTGTTTAAACATGTTGCAGAAAACCCATGCCGGCACAGGCTTTATGCATGAGTCGTTCCATAAAGATGACGCCACAAAATTTACCCGTAAATGGTTTGCCTGGGCCAATACCTTGTTTGGCGAATTTGTATGGAAGGTTTATAAAGAACGCCCTCATTTATTAAATTAATATGCTGG
>JANNYY010000312.1:0-7268 GCA_031410355.1 Chitinophagaceae bacterium
GGCCTTTATTTATGTAAAAACATCGCCAGGCAGCATAATGCAAACATTTCTGTGACAGACAATACCCCGTCAGGTGCTATTTTTACAGTTACCTTAAATTCATCCATTGAAAAAATATAGCTTTGAAGATGGCCGATAAAAAAAATTCGATATTACTTGTTGAAGACGAAGAAAATCTACAGGAAGCCCTGAAGCTAAACCTGGAACTGGAAGGCTATGAAGTTACCGGTGTTTATGATGGCGCCGAAGCATTAAAGGCGGTACAAAAAGAATATTTTAACCTCATCATCCTGGATGTTATGCTGCCCGAAGTGGATGGCATTACCGTTTGCGAAACAATAAGATTGACCAACGCTGATATTCCCATACTGATACTGAGCGCTAAAAACAGCAGTGCCGACAGGGTTTTGGGCCTTAAAAAAGGTGCTGATGATTACCTGACCAAACCTTTTAACCTGGAAGAATTACTGATACGTGTAAATAACCTTATTAAAAAAAGTGAACGGCTCAGCAGCAAACAGCCCATACCTGATATTTATACATTCGGAAAAAATAAAATTGATTTTAAAGCCTCCGAAGCATTTACCAAAAGCGGGGAAAAAGTAACGCTCACAAAAAAAGAGATGATGCTGCTTAAACTGCTGATTGAAAATAAAAACGAAGTGGTAACACGTGAAAAGATATTACAGGTAGTTTGGGGTTACAATGTATATCCAACAACCCGTACCATTGATAATTTTATTCTCAACTTCCGTAAATATTTTGAAGCGGACAGCAGGGACCCGGAATATTTTCATGCAGTAAGGGGCGTGGGCTACAAATTTAGTTTCGCTTAACTACGGTATGTATTCATCAGTTGTACCAGATCATGCGCCCTTTCATACATGTCTTTCATTTTTTCGTTATCAGCTAAGGGGGTGTATACATGCAACTCTATTTCATCAATTAACTCCTGTAGTTGCACCGAAGTTTCAATGCTGATGCCCTTTGCATCCAACTGGCCCGCAATATTTTTCCTGTTCAGCTCTTCTGCACTTATAGAAAATTTTTTGGATAAATAATCTTTAAGCCCCAGGTTTAATTGCGTATAAAATAAATTACTGTCCTCCCGGTGCAGGCATTCTTCGGCCATTGCTAAAGGGTGTTGCTGAGCTTCTATTATTTCTTCAAAAGGTTTTTCATAAGCAATTTCTTTCTCCTGTACGTACAATGTTGCATTAACCTTTTGTTCTTTTTTAGTATCCCGCTTAAGCCAAACGATCAAACTAATAATGATCAGCACAGTAAACAGGCTTACAACTCTTATCCGGTTACTGAAAAATTTAGCCAGGAAATTACCTCCCGGCTTTGCAGTACTATCCGGCGTTATTTTATTAACCCTGCCTGAACCTTTTGTAACTGTACATTCAATTGGATTAATGGTAACTGTTTTATATTTTCCTTCACGGGTGTTAAAAAAACTAAACGCAACCGCAGGTATTTTATAGCTGCCCGGTTTTGAAACAGTAAAAGGATATTCAAATATTTTTTTTCCGCTTACAGGCACAGTGCCTTTAAAAAGATCATCAGTTGCTTTGGGATCAAACCCTTCAATACCGGGAGGCCAGGCAATTACAGGTGCATTTATCATCTGCATATTTCCTTCCCCCGTAATCACTATTGCAATATTACCCACATCATCAGTACTGAAATTATTTTTTTCAATCATGGCAGCAATAGTATAATTGCCAACGGCTCCTTTAAAACTAACAGGTTTATTTAACGCTGGTAAAGGCTTTACCAAAACCGTTAAAGGGTTACTTTGCAAAGTAACTTTCTGTATTTCCATCCCCTCTGGCGGAATGGTTGCATTTGCCAGATCCCGGAACATATCATTAAAAATATCCTGCTGCTGGTTTATATACTCGGCTTTAATAAACTGCACATTGTTTTCAATTTCTGCTATACCAAGTTCCAGGTTACCGGCCAGTAATGGATACAGTTGCACTTTACGGATCACATAGACATTATATTCCCTTCCTTCAAACTTTTCTGTTGTGTAGCTGAGTTCTGCAGGTTGTTGCATATCAAGCACAGAGAAGCCGTTAAAGGATGGATTTTTGATCATGTTGCTTTCGCTCTTTAAACGGGTATAGAGTTTATAGGTAGCAACAACCGGCTCGCCCACATAGGCCGATTTTTTATCAACCTCTGCCCTCACAAACATGTTCTTCTTTATTTTATCAAGCGGGTTTTCGCCTTTGCGTAAAATATAATCATTGTAATTTGACCGGGGCGGAGCATCGGCAAAGGGGTCTATGCCACTGAAAGGAGAATTGAAAGCATTAACACCAGGATTATTTCCTGAACTTTTTTCATTTACTTTTATTTTAACTGAATTAGTTTTCAGGTCAATTCCATCGGCTTTAGCCATTGCTGGAGATATAATAAAGCTGCCGGTAGTTTTTGGTTTAAGGATAAAACTTAAAGCTATAAATTTTTTTACCGTATTGTTGTTCATCGTCATACCGCTCTCCTGGTTGGGGCCGCTGACAATGATAAAATTATTGAGGTTAGGGGGAACGATCTGCTTCACTTCATTTGCATTTTCAACCATCAGTTTTAACTGTGCATATTCATCCTTACCAATTTCTGATGGAGTTATAGTGGCAGTAAATTTTAGCTGGGCATTTGCGCAATACCCGGCGAGTAAAAAAAAGAATAAAATTATTTTTTGTAAAAATGGTTGCATAAGTAAAGAGTTCAAATTTAGCTAATATTAAACCGTTGTTTAAGACAGAATTAGATAAATAATTTAAAAAACTGTTAATACGCCTGAGTCAAATAAATTTGATACCCTTTACTTAACTTTGATAAAACTTTTAAAATGCAGACATTAATAGTAGAAATAGAACCAAATTCTAAAGATAAAGCAAAAGAACTTTCGGCTGTCCTCTCTTCTATGGATTTTGTAAAGACAGTTTCTTCTGTAAGCAAACCAAAAGCACTGATTGCTGCTTTACAGGAACATGAGCACATTAAAAAAGCTATAGTAAAAAAGAAAAATAAAGCTATCGCTAAATATTTATAATGAAAGTTCAAAAAAGAGACATTGTAGAATTAAATTATGAACTACCCAATGGAAAGTTTAAGGTTCATCCTGCATTAATTATTTCCAATGAAAATGTTTTGGAAACAGAAGATATATTTTACGCTGTTATGATTTCTTCAAACCCAATGAATGATGATTTTACTTTTGAACTTGACAATGCAATGCTTACAAAACCATTGCTCAAGAAATCTTATGTAAAATGCCAGATACTCCAATCCTACACTACCGAAGAAGTAATTTCAAAAATCTCATCCGTTAAACAGCTTTATTTTGATAAAATACTAAAACGGATTTTTGAAACTGTATTTTAATCTACATAAAAAATAATCTACTGTTATAAATCCCCCAACTGTGGTCGTAATATAATTTCTTCAACACATGCCTGTGGCGATAATTGTGCCGCAGCATAAACCATTTTGGCAATATCAGCAGCTTCCATAATGCGCCTGGGATCAATACCGCTGCCACTCCAGGCATCAGTAAAAGCAGCACCGGGCAACACATGTGTAACTTTTATGCCGTGTGGCTTCATTTCTTCACGCAGGTTTTTGCTGAAACCGTACAGGGCAAATTTGCTGATGCTGTAAGCGCCACCATTTGGATATGCCTGTAATGAAGCAATAGAGCAGATATTAAAAATATGGCCACTTTTTGCTTTTATCATCCCAGGTAAAATAAGCCTGGTTAAATGATAAGCGCTGTATGTATTTACTGCCATCATCTTCTCTAGCATCCCGTCATCTTCACCATAAGCGCTTCCGGGCAAATATATTCCGGCATTATTTACCAGGATATCCACCTTGTCTGCAATGCCGGTTATCCAATTTACAAATGCCTGCAACGCTGTTTTATCAGCCACATCGCAGGTTTTGGTATATATGTTATTTTGAGGAAACCTTTCCTTCACTTCCTTAGCCGATTGTTCCAGCTCTTTTTCATTTCTTGCACAAAGAAAAAAACTATGCCCCTGTTTATCGGCTGCAAATGCTTCTGCAATGGCTTTTCCCAATCCTTTTGATGCGCCTGTTATTACAATGTTCATCTGTATTTTGTTATTTCGTTATCTTGCAATGATAAGTAAAGTTAGTATCTCTTCATTTAAATTATTGCGTAAAACCTGATGCCCAAATACAAACATCTTTTTTTTGACCTTGACCATACCTTGTGGGATTTTGATGCCAATGCTAAAGAAACACTTTCCGATCTATATTCCATTTTCGATCTTAATAACAGGATAAATACTGCTTTTGATGATTTTTATCCAAAATATTTATTTCATAATGAAGTGCTTTGGAACAATTATCATAATGGGCTTATCAGTTCTGAAGATTTAAAATGGAAAAGGATGTGGCGTACATTGCTTGATTTTAAAATTGCCGACGAAGCATTATCCAAAGATTTAAGCGGGAAATTTTTAGAAATACTGCCAACAAAAAAATTATTATTCCCGCATACTATAGAGATACTGAATTACCTGAGCGCAAAAAAGTATATCCTGCATTTAATTACCAATGGTTTTGAAAAAACACAATGGAGTAAATTAGATAACAGCGGGCTGAGCGGTTATTTTACCCACGTGATCACATCAGAAGCAAGCAACAGTTTAAAACCCAAAAAAGAAATTTTTGATTTTGCCATGGATAAAGCAAAATCATCTTTACCCGAAAGTATTATGATTGGCGATAACCTGGATGCCGATATACAGGGCGCCATGAATGCCGGCATGGATACTGTTTTTGTAAACCACATTAACGCCGTGGCCCAAATTAAGCCTACTTACACGGTTACCCATTTAAAAGAATTGGAAAGTATTTTTTAATTCCGGCGCATAAAAAAACCTCCCTGTTTAGGAAGGTTTAAAATTAGTTTTGCAAGATCATTACATTTTAGCAGTTGTCTTGTCTTTGCAGCATCCTGCTTTAGTTGTTTTTGTATCCTTGCTGCAGCAGGTTTTTCCTTTAGCGCATTTTTTCTTGTTCTTTCCTTTGTCGGCTAATGCAACCCCGGTAACAAACATAAATGCAGTGGCTAATAAAATTACTTTTTTCATGATTATATATTTTTTAATTTGATTATACTAACGTAAAAATAGGGTACAAATTGCATAGTACCAATTTTGCCACTGTTAAATTTACAGGGTTGCAATAATGGTTACGCCGCCCTTTACTGCCTGGTTTAGCTCTACGTTTATTTTAGTTCCAACCGGTAAAAGCATGTCAACCCGGCTGCCAAACTTAATAAAGCCCATTTCTTCTGTTTGCTTTACTTTTTGTCCCACCTGCAAATAATTTACAATACGTTTGGCCAAAGCCCCCGCAATCTGCTTAACCAATATTTCGGTATTGCCATTTTTTATTACAACCGAGTGTCGTTCGTTATCGGTTGATGATTTAGGATGCCAGGCTACCAGGTATTTGCCTTTGTGATATTGATTATACACCACTTCGCCATCAATGGGGTTGCGGTTTACATGCACATTTGCCGGGCTCATAAAAATAGAAACCTGCAGCCTCCTGTCTTTAAAATATTCCACGTCTGTTGTTTCCTCAATTACAACCACTTTGCCATCTGCAGGCGCTACAATGGCGCCATCAGCTATAGTGAGCTTGCGGTTAGGAATGCGGAAAAAAGAGACCAGGAACAGCAATAAACCAAGTGTGCCAAAAAAGATAACCGCACACAGCCACATTAAGGAAGCACTTAAAAAATAAAATACCAGTAAATTAATGGCTCCAAAAATTAAAGTAGCAATGGCGATGCTTTTATATCCTTCCCGGTGAATGGTCATTCGGTTGATTTGAGTTGCAAAGATAAAGGGTTTGGGGTTTGGGGTTTTGGGTTATTTGTTTTGGGTTGAAAACAGGCTTACAATTTTTATGATCTCATTCATTTTAAAAAGAAATATACAAAAACCCAAACTGCCGGTACAGCTACCAGCAAAGAATCAAACCTGTCTAAAAAACCACCATGGCCGGGCATAAAGCTGCCGCTGTCTTTTACATCGGCCATACGCTTCAATTTGCTTTCTAAAAGATCGCCTGCGGTGCCGAAAACTCCACATATCGCAGGGATTATAAACCATGTTCTTAAAGGTGCATATGACGTTTCTAAATCTTTCCCCATTATTAATGGAAATAAAAAGCCAATTGCAATAACGCAAAGAATTATTCCCCCAATTGTTCCTTCCCAGGTTTTTTTGGGAGAGATTTTTGTCAAAGGAGTCTTTCCAATAAATGAGCCAACCAAATAAGCCATAGTATCATTGACCCAGATTGAAAAAATAATACAAAGCGGAATTGCAATATCAAGGATCAATTTGTCTTCATAGCCAATTGTGTAAATTATATATATTGTCCTTAAGTCAATAATCATTAATACTGGCAATGTTATGTATATCAACCCAAACAAACAATAACCCAAATATTTATCCTGATAGATCTTTTTCATCAGCTTCACAAACTCAAACCAGCACCCAAAATGTATCACCGTAAACAATATTAAAAAGCTCCAGAAATTCCAAAGTAATCCAACCAGCATCACCACCACAAAAAGCAGTGCAGTTAAGGCTCTTGTTTTAAATGTTTTAATATTTAATGCCAATATTATATGTTTTTATTTTCGGGAAATGAATGTAATATGCCTGCATTGTCAAGCAGGTTCTGTTCTTCAAAAGCAATTTGTTTCCGGTTTTTAGCCGATACTTTTTCAAACAATAAAAATATGCCAATGCTGATTGCCAGCGCTGCCAACCCGCCCCATAAAGGAACTTTTGGATCCAGCTTATCCAGCTCTACTTTTTGTGCATGTTTTGATATCCAGAATAACTGAATTACCGCAACTGTATTATTTAAAAAGTGCGCAATAATATTTACCCATAAATTTTTACTGCGCTGGTACATCAGCCCCAAAACAAAACCAAGTACGGCCCTGCTTAAAAAAAGAAATACCGACATGTGAATGAAACTAAACAGTAAAGATGTTATAATTACGGCTAACAGCGGCATCCTCCACCAGCGCTCCAGTAAATTCTGCACTACGCCTCTAAAAAACACTTCTTCAAACAGGGCTGGAAAAAAAGCCATGATAACAATGGCCATTAAAAATTCGCCCCAGCTTTTTAAATTACTCAATACCATCACCTGTTCTTCATAAAGAGTTTCCATACGCATCCCTAATG
>JANNYY010000313.1:0-1763 GCA_031410355.1 Chitinophagaceae bacterium
GTTGCAAATTTAAGTTATGCCCGGTGGGATGTAAAAAACCAGGAAATTGATATGGCGGCGTTACAAGCCGCAGATTATATTGTGCACCTGGCCGGCGCAAGCGTGGTTGAAAAAAGATGGACCGAAGCTTATAAAAAAGAAATTGTTGAAAGCCGTACGCAAAGCAGCCGGGTAATTTTTCAAGCATTAAAAACTAACAGCGGCCAGAATAAAGTGCAGGCCATTGTTAGTGCAAGCGCTATTGGCTGGTATGGTGCAGATACAGAGCCTGTAAAACCATTTGTTGAAACAGACGAAGCTGCTGACAGTTTTTTAGGGCAAACCTGTAAGCTTTGGGAAGAAAGTATTGAGCCAGTTACCAGCCTTGGTAAGCGGTTGGTAAAACTGCGG
The DNA here is from genome assembly GCA_031410355.1 of Chitinophagaceae bacterium. Classification (GTDB taxonomy): domain Bacteria; phylum Bacteroidota; class Bacteroidia; order Chitinophagales; family Chitinophagaceae; genus Ferruginibacter. The sequence goes on from JANNYY010000313.1 coordinate 391, forward strand.
ATCGGTATAGTGCTCAGCAATGATGGAGGCGCACTGGCCGAATTTAAAAAACCCGTTAGGTTTGGCGCTGCCACTATTTTAGGCCATGGAAAACAAACTGTAAGCTGGATACACATAGATGACCTGTGCCGTATGTTTATTGCTGCTATTGAAAATGAAAACATGCATGGCAGTTATAATGCTGTTGCGCCCATGCCAGTGAGCAATAAAACCCTTACGCTAACATTGGCAAAAGCCATGAATGGGAAATTTTACATTCCGGTACATGTGCCTGCATTTGTATTAAAACTAATGATGGGTGAAAGCAGTATTGAAGTTTTAAAAAGCACCACTGTCAGCAATAAAAAAATAATGGATACTGGTTTTGAGTTCAATTTTAAAACCATTGAACTTGCGTTGGCAAACCTTGTAAAAAAATGATCAGGTTTTTAAATCTGTTTTACGGAAATAGTTGATGATGATGTAGCCATAGACTAATATATAACTGACAGCAGCAATTATTAAAGTATAATCTTCAACAGTACGTTTCTCAAACATTTTTGGCTTAAACGGATTTGGCACCAAAGAATCAACAGCTTCCAGCGGCATAAAATAGCCCACCTGGCTTCCTTTTATTGAAAAAATTAGCCAAAGAACATTATCAACAATACACACAATGGCAAAATAGATGATGATGGATAAGCCCGTTCGCTTTATTAATATGGCTACCAGGAAAGCGAGCATTAAATATACAGTTGCCATCAAAGCAAAGTAACCAACATTTTTAATCCCATTAAACATATCTGCCTTTGAATCAGAATAGACATTTCCTACTATCAATCCCATTAAAAAAACCAGTAGTGTACTGACCGCAACAAAAAATATCAGCATCGAAAATTTTGCTTTTAAAAAATCCATTCGGCTCCAGCCATCAATAATATTCTGCCGGTGGGTACGGTACTGCACTTCGTTTGTAATAAGCAGGATGAACAACATGCCGATTAATACGAAAAACAGTCCTCCCATCCAGCTTGCAGCCAGCCAAACTTTTGGAAAAATAAAAGGGGGCTCCACCAAAGTTTTAATAACCCGTTCTTCAAAATTCTTTGAAGTAGCCATTAACTCCATATACTTGTAAGCCGACAGGTAAAAAGCAGCCGGAAAAAAAATAAGAAACCCTCCAAACAACACCCAAAAAGTACGGTAGGTTTTTATTTTAAGCCATTCTATTTTAAAAAGATTAAGCATGCGATGTGTTTAGTAAGTTTTAGTTTAGCGATCACTTTGTTTGCCGGTTATTTCCAAAAACCTGGTTTCCAGTGATTTTCTTTTTACATTCAGTTTATTTAAAACAACTCCGTTATCAAAACAAAATTTGTTAACCTCTTCAGCAG
>JANNYY010000314.1:0-10778 GCA_031410355.1 Chitinophagaceae bacterium
GAATGGCATGAGGGCCCCTTGGTGCAATCAAAATCTCTTTTGTAAGACATTTTAAACTCGGGGCAACAGGCCGTTTGTTGCGCCTGCACAGATGCACTGGCAATTACAAATAATACAAGGAGTATGTTGAGTATTTTCTTCATGGCAGTTTATTTTTGAGCTGATTTGATATTAGGAATATCAGGAGTACATCCTTCTTTTTTCTCTTCGTAACAAACAAGTTTGTTACAGCTGGTACAATCTGTAAACTCTATCTTATACCGTATGCACCATCTGAATAATGCACTGCAGCAGGGTGTTAGCTGCGGTGTGGTAATGGTGATGTTTAAATTTTGTTGTGGCCCGTTCCATTCCTGGCTATTGGTGCCATTTCCAAAATGCCCATAAGTTGCTGCATCTTTATTGCAGGGTATACACATATCATTTTCAGGTACCATTTCAAAATAAACCAGTTCGGCTTTTATAGTTTTTATGGTTTTGGGCGGGGTGGTGGTTACCGTAATTGGCTGCGTATAAGTAATGGTATTGTTGCTGATACTTATATTTCCGGGCGGCGGTGCGTTTAATGTAAAAGATTTTTCATCGCAGGCAGTACATGCACAGCGCAGCGTATCCCATGCGGTTTCGATATTAACATTATCCGGATCGGTGGGCCAAACGGTTTCAACAATAAATTTCATGGTCTTCATACTGTCCACACAATTAATAGATCCTGTAAATGCCTGCGATGAATTGGCCGCAATAGTAAAGGGTATTGGAGGGACTGTGGGCGATAAAGTTGTAAGCGGTCCTGTTCCGTTAACACGGTATTTAATGGCTGTAACCTGTGCCAGGTTGCCTGGGTGCAGGTTACTTACCTTAACATAAATACTTTGTTTACCGTTTACACAACAGCCCACTTTCACACTGTCAATTTTTGTGTTGATGTTATCATCCAGTATTTTAAATGTATATAGTTCGCTTGTTCCGTTATTACGGCCCAGGGGTTTTCCTTCACGGTTCAATGCCTGCACGTTCCATATATAATCACACAGGTAAGGAGGTTTACAGGGACCCGTATATAAATTGGTAACAACAGCCTGCGTTAAATTATCTACTTCTTTTGAAACAACAGGAGAGTTGGCCCTCATGGCCTGCAGGCCGTTTTGCCCCTGCATTAATTGCCACACTTTAATCCGGTAAGTAACCGGTTCTTTTGGTTTGGGTACCAGCGTCGTCCACCTGAACATTACCGGCTTCAGCATATCTTTTTTCAAAAATGTTTTACCGTTTTCGGGAGTTATTAATGTGGGCGGTGCGTAATCTGTTTCTTTGGGAGTTTCTACTGTAAACTCTTTACATACTTCGTTACTTATGGCAACCCTGTCTACATTAAAAAACTGTACACAGATGGAATGGCTCCCGTCTTTTAAATCATTACATCCCAGCAATGTGCCTGTTAATTCATTGGTAGTAAAAGTTCGGGTAGTAAATTCATCTACCTGTAAACCCCCGGTAGCATTATTGCTCCAAACAAGGGCTCCATTGGATTTTATCTGAATCATGAGCCTTATACCTTTTACCCTTACAGTTGGCGGCAATTGTGCTACCAGCAACAAAGAACCCGGCACGCTGTTCCAACTATCTATTACAGCCGGCAATTGAGTTTTAACGGTAAAGCTTACAATTTTTATCTGTTGTAGTTGGCTGAAGGCTGTTGCGCTGCAAACAATCAGCAAGAGCAAAAGCAGTTGTATTTTTTTCATAAACAGAATTTTTTGAGTTGGCTTTTGCAAAGCCTTTTATTACTGATACAAAAATGTAAAGAAGAAGCCGGATGTTTTATTACAATGTATATGTGGGTGAGATGGTTGTATAAGTGCAGGCGGCTCCGGCCTCACCCCAACCCTTCTCCCTAGGAAAGGGAACTGGAAGATCAATAAGGAAGATTATGTTTTCCAAAAGTAAATTGCCATTGCACAATTTTAAAAAAAGTACTGATACTATTGCGGTAGATAAATTGTTGGGATATGTTTAATGTGCCGCCGCTTCTCCTTTCGATAAGCGGTAGGGGAGTGAGGCTGTTATGCCTTCCGCTTTATCCATTTCTCAAACCTTGCTAAAAACTCTTCCTTTCTTCTGGAAGCAACGGGCAATTCTTTTCCGTTTTCCAAAACCACATCACCACCGCTGCCTTTTATGTATTCTTTTATAAAGGAAAGATTGATGATGTATTTATCATGAATGCGTGTGAAAATGGTTTCGGGCAACAATTTTTCATACTCTCCCAACTGGCGGCTTACCATAATTTTTTTTTCATCGTTTAAATAAAAGTTCGTGTAGTTTCCGCTGCTTTCGCAATATAAAATATCGGCAAGTTTTACAAATACCAATCCATTGCTGGTTGATAAAGGAATTTTATCCGGCGCAGTGTGTTTGGAATTTTGTTCCAAAAAAGAAAACAGGTTTTTATTGATACTTTTTTCTTCAATACGCTTTGCTGCTATGTTAACGGCGGCAATTAATTTTTCAACTTTAATGGGTTTCGTAATATAACCGGTGGCATGGTATTCAAATGCTTCAACAGCATAATGGCTGTAAGCGGTAACAAAAATAGTTTCAAAATTTACCGGTTCCAGTTTTTTAAGCAGATCAAACCCATTTATGTGCGGCATTTCCACATCCAAAAAAACAAGCTGCGGCTGCAGTTCATCAATTAATAATAAACCGTTTTTTGCTTCGGTATCAGTTGCCAAAACTTTAACTGCCGGGCAATGCATAGCCAGCATGTTTTGCAACAGCTTAATGTTTTTTGCCTCATCATCAATTATTATGCAGTTGATCATTCGCAGAATCCTGTGGATCATTTAAAGTCACGGGGAATTTTTACTGTTACTGTTGTTCCGCCTGCCTGGCCATTTTCATCTATTTTATCTGAAACTTCCTGGTGAATATTATACAGTTCGGCCCTGCGTTTCGATATGTTCATGCCCTTGCTTTGGTATTCGATATGCATCTTACTTTTTAGAGCAGCAGCTTTTTCTCTTCCAATGCCATTATCATCTATTCTACAAACTAAGAAATTATTTTCTATAGTTACCTTAATATTTATCTGCCCCTTTTTATTTTCCAAAAAACGTATACCGTGCCTGATGGCATTTTCAACATAAGGTTGCAGCAACATGGCCGGAACAAAACATTTATCTTTATCAACATCGTCACTTACTGTAATTTTGTAGTCAAATTTTTCTTCAAACCGAAGTTTTTCCAGTTGCAGGTAATTATCCAGGTAATTTATTTCGTTTTGTAAAGAAATAATAGAGGCGTCTGAATTATCAATGGTACTCCGCATCAGGTCCGAGAATTTATCCAGGTATTTATCGGCCTGTATAAAATCTTTATCAAAAATAAACCCTTTAATAGAGTTAAGGCAGTTGAAAACAAAATGCGGGTTTATCTGTGCCTTCAGCGCCTGCATTTCCAGCTCTGTTAATTTTTTTTCTGTTATTACTTTTGCTACTTCGGCTTTGCGTTTTTGTTTATTGCGGTTTTCTAAAACAATAAAGCTGATGATAAATAAGGCCAGCACGATCACCGTCCAAAAAACCCCACTTTTCCAGAAAGGGGTTTTAACATACACCGAAATGATTTCTGATTGTAAAGAGGCGGTTCCGTCACGCTTCAATCCCCTTATCTCTATTTCATATCTTCCGGGCGCCAGGCTTAACTCAATATTATTCTTATCGGTTTTGAGCCACTCCGCTTCATTTATACGGTATTCAAACAAAGGATAATAGCCTGTAAGGTCGGCACCAGAAAAATAAATGCTGATATTATTTTTGTCGTAAGGCAGGATATAGTCTTTTAAAACCAATGTATCATTGCCCTGTATGGACACCCGGGTAATAAATGTTGTAATGTTGCTGACGGGCAAATGTAAAGTTGCCGGTAAAAAACTGATACCGCCTGTTGTGGCTGCATATACCGTATCCTTATAAATGGTTATATCATTCACCTGTTCACCAATCAACCCATCCGATAAACCAAAAAAAGTATTATAATAACCCAGCTTTCCGTTGCTGAACTGGTAATGAATTTTATTTAATCCCTTATTGGTGCCCAGCCATATTACACCCGGCACATTACTATACAAAGATTTGCAAACACTGCCTGGTATTATATCTCCCAAAGCAATTGATTTTATAAGCACATTGTTTTTTATAACCAGCAGAGAGTCGGAACCCAGCCCAACCCAAAGCAGATCGTCGGCTGTATTAAAAATTGTATTTACCCGGTAACTCAGCGCTTTGTTTGCTGCACCAAAATAATAAAGTGAATCTTTATCCCAACGGTATAAACCATCATTTGAGCCAATATAAATTTCCTGAGCCCGGTTTACGCCAAATGCAGTAACCCGTTTTACAATACTGGCGGTTATTTTATTTGTTACAACATTATATTTTTGTGCAACAGCATGTGTACCGAGCAGTAAAACACTATCATTCAGCAATAAAGCTGATTTTGTTGAGAGGTTCTCTTTTCCTTCAAACCGCTTTATAATTTCAAATGTTTTCTTATCGATTATAAAAGAGCCTGTCTGGCAGGCAACATATACCTTGTCTTTCAGTTCAATAATTTTTCGCACAACACCATCCATATTTTTTTCGAAGTTTAACGCACGTTTTTTTATATCATACACCCCATCATAAATCAAAACTTCGCCATAATTATTGCCAATAAATATTTTTTTATTAATTACCGAAAGGGCGTTAAAATTTTGTGTGATCTCCTCATTTAGTACCTTATCTGTAATGGTAAAAGATAAAATTCTTTTTTGTTGAATTTTTATAAGCCCCCTGTCAATGGTGGAGATCCAGGTGCTGCCATTCTTATCTTCCAGAACACTCCGTACAGCAATATTATACAACAAAGGTTCTCTCAGTTCAAGTGTCGCCGTATCTACAGGATAGGTTGTTCTGTTAAAAGTTGTAACAGCCAGGTTTTTGCCTGCCTTACAAAAAATACGGATCGTAAAAGGCAGGATCTTTTCCAGTACCAGGCTGATATTTCCGTCATCATCAACCCTGTATTTTTTTATTTTGTTACCCGAGCTTATGTAGATAGTTTGATTAAAATATTCGCAGTAAAAAAAATCATTATTGAGCGCAAATGACTTTGTGAACCGGTTATGTACAAACACCCTTACCGAATCGGGGCTGATAATTAAATATTTTTGCGGGCTGAACTCAATGATCTTTTCCGGTGTGCCGGATCTTAAAATATTCATCAATCCTTTGTACACCGTTACGTTCCCGTTTTTATAAATAAAAAAGTCACGCAGGTTATTACAAAATGCAATGCCCCCATATTGCAAAACACTACCCCGGTTTGAATTGCCCAGTTCTACTTTTTTTAATTCCGGGTCACTGTCTTCATTTTCAAAGCGGTCTTTTGCGGGGTTGTAATATGCTGTTGTGCGCCTGAAAGGTGTTACCCAGATACGGTGGTTGCTGTCAATAAAAATATCGGTTATTTCATTGTCGGGCAGGCCATGTGCTGTGGTATATGTTTTAAAGTTTTTTCCGTCGAATTTTGCCAGGCCATTATCAGTTGCAATCCATAAAAATCCATGATCATCCAATATGGCCCTGTAGATAGAATTGGAGGGCAGCCCATCTTTTGTAGTATAAAAAATGGTTTGTGTTGATTGAGAAAAAGATATGCACCCTATAAACAACAGGCTGCAGGTAAAATAAATATGTTTTAAAAAATTGCGCATTCTTCATAAATATAAAAAATGCATGGCATAATACTGCATGGTAAATTTTAAGATTGTATTGTACTGCCAGCCTTAAAGCCTCAATTATGAATTAAAACGAAAATAGTTGACAAATACCCTGTATTTTTAGCCCCGTTAATTTTATATATTTGCCAACTAAAGATATAATTATGAAGTTTATCGTTTCCTCATCGGCCCTGCTTAAACAATTGCAACAGATCAGCGGTGTTATTAATGCCAATACTGTATTACCCATACTGGAAGATTTTTTGTTTGAAATTGAAAAGAACAAACTTACCGTTGTGGCAACCGACCTGGAAACTGTAATGAAAGTTCACCTGGATATTGAAGCAAAAGACAGCGGCAAAGTTTGTATCCCTGCAAAAATTTTACTGGATTCGTTAAAGAATATTGCAGAGCAACCCCTCACTTTTAATATTGATAAAAACTTTGCTGTAGAAATTACGAGCGATAATGGCAAATACAAGGTAATGGGCGAAACACCCGATAATTTTCCGAAAGAACCGGCTGCTGATGATGCCAATGCTTTTACCATGACATCTTCGGCATTGGTTACTGCTATAAACAAAGCTTTGTTTGCCGTAAGTAATGATGACCTGCGGCCAGCCATGACGGGCGTGTTTTTTGAACTGGATAAAAAATCAATAACATTTGTTGCAACAGATGCGCACCGTTTGGTGCGTTATACCCGTACCGATGTAAGCTGCCCGAATAAAGATTCGTTCATCGTTCCAAAAAAACCATTGAACTTATTAAAAAGCGCTTTGCCTGATAATGATGATGAGCTGAATATTTCCTACAACAGCAATCATTTATTTGTAAAGCATGGTACAACCGAACTGGTTTGCCGTTTGATTGATGCCCGTTTTCCCGATTATAAAGTGGTGATACCGGTTGATAACCCGTATAAAATGACGGTTAATAAACACGATTTTCAAAATGCATTACGCCGGGTGAGTGTGTTCAGCAATAAAAGCACCAACCAGGTTGCACTAAGCATCAGCGGCAGCGAATTACAACTGGCTGCACAGGATGTTGATTTTAGTTTTGAAGGTAATGAGCGCATGGCCTGCCAGTACGATGGCGAAGACCTGCAGATTGCTTTTAATGCAAAATTTTTAATTGAAATGCTGGGCGGCGCCGATACCGGCGATATTAATATGGAACTGAGTACAGCTACCAAGGCCGGTATTATAAAACCAACTGAGCAGGGCGATGGCGAAGAATTGCTGATGCTGGTGATGCCGTTGATGCTGAATAATTAAGAACTGCGGCCGCCCCCTGCCCTTCAACTGCGCTCAGCATGAAGGGGAACTGGACTTCAAATATTTAAACGCTTTCAAAAAAGAAGGCGTTTTTTTTGCTCATCAACTTAGCTATCAACACTACCTTAACAAAAACAATTTGTATATTTACGTATGCTTTTTCAGTTAAACGATACCAGTAAAGACAATATTAATAAGCTTTTGGATTTTGCAAAACAAAACCATTTGCCTCTTTCATTAATAGATGATACTGATAATAGTTTATTTCTTCCGGGCAAACCTCTAACTCCTGATGAACTCACAAAAATGATTGAAAAAAGCCGCAACAGCGGACTGATCAGCATGCAAAATGCCCATCAAATAATACGTGAAACTTATAATGCAGGTTAATTATACAACAGAAGCTTTCTCTTCATTATCCGGTCTTGTAAATTTTATAGAAGATAAAAACACAAAAAATGCCGGATTGCGCTGGCTTGCCAGATTTGAGCTTTTTTTACAAACTACACTTACTAACCCAAATCTGATTAAGCTTTGTAACAACCTTACTTTCGCTAAGTTAAATCTTCGCTGTATTTATTTTAACGACTGGGTTGTTGCTTTTTCTATTCATGCTGATTATATTTTAATTGAAGCCCTTATGCATAAATCCAGAATTACTGATTAAGTGCAAACCATATTCAGAAGACGTTTAAATTCATTCCTGCTATTATTAATAATTTTATTGAACTTACACCCCTAAACTTATAAACCATGTTTTTAATAGTAATAGGAATTATTGTTTTAATTATTACAACCGTAGTAATTAAAAACACTCCGGCAATGGAAAAATTTAAACCCATTGGCCGCATTACCGGTGTAATATTTATTTTACTGGGTATCCTAAGTTCCAGCGTAAAACAGATAGATGCGGGTGAAGTTGGTGTAAAAATTTTGTTTGGCAGTATTCAAAATGAGATAATGGGAAGTGGACTGCATTTTATAAATCCATTGCTGGATGTAAAAAAGCTGGATGTGAAGACCCAGAACTACACGATGAGCGGGGTTCATGACGAAGGTAACCAACTGGGTGATGATGCCATCAGGGTTTTAACCAGCGACGGGCTGGAAGTAACCATCGACCTTACCGTTTTATACCGGGTGGTGGCTGCCGATGCTCCCAGGTTATTAAGAGAAACCGGTGATGATTACCGCGATAAAATTGTAAGGCCAATTACCCGTACAAAGATCCGCGACAATGCAGTGTACTACCAGGCTGTTGACCTCTTTGGCAACAAGCGTGAAGAATTTCAGCAACGCATTTACAAAACCATTGAAGCAGATTTTAAAGCCCGCGGCCTGATGCTGGAGCAGTTGCTTGTAAGAAATATTACTTTGCCAAATTCTGTAAAAGCATCTATCGAATCAAAAATAAATGCAGAGCAGGATGCAAAAAAAATGGAGTTTGTTCTGCAGAAAGAAAAGCAGGAGGCAGAGCGCAAAAGAGTGGAGGCGCAGGGTATTGCAGATTACCAGCGCATCATTAATACCGGACTTACCGATCAGCAGTTGCAGTATGAACAGATAAAAGCAATGAAGGAACTGGCCTTAAGCGCCAATGCAAAAGTGATAGTAATGGGAAAGGGGAATGCGCCGATTATTATTGATGGTAAACAATAATAAATAAGTTTAACTTTAAGATATGAAAACATCAATAAAACTTACAGCAGTATTTGAAAATGCAGAAGAGGGGGGATATATTGGATATGTAGAAGAAATGCCAGGTGTAAATACGCAGGGCGAAACAATTGATGAAACAAAAGCCAACCTGATTGATGCACTCGATTTATATTTAAATACCCAGCGCTTTTTGGGAATACAAAACAAAAACAGTGCTTCTGTTATACGTGAAGAAATTGTATTTACTTAGTGAAGACGGTTAATTTTCATAAATACCTGCTTAAACAAAATTGCCATTTAATCAGAGAAGGCGGCAATCATTCTATTTATCAAAACCAGGTAAATAAAAAAATCTCTTCTGTTCCCAGGCATAAAGAAATAAAAAATAACCTGGTTCGTAAAATTTGTAAAGATCTGGAGATAACTTCACCTGAAAGCTTTCAATAACCACTTTTTATAATAAGCTTCAATTCACTCTTTATTACGGATACTAAAGAACCATAAAATGAATTTTAAACAGATCGCATCTTACGACAGTTATGTTACAGCAAATATTACAATGGGGCTGTTTACAGAAAATGAAATAAAGTGCCAGCTAAAAGATGAATATGTTGTTACCATGGATTACTTTTTAAGTAATGCTATCGGTGGTATTAAATTATTGGTTGAAGAAAATGATTATGAAAGAGCAGTTGCTTTAATGAAAGAAGCGGAAGATGATTATTTAAAAGATATTCCCTGTCCAAATTGCAGCAACCTTTCTTTAACTGTAGAAGAAAAAATAAATAACCCAACTGAATTTTGGGGCAAATTAAAAAACCAGGTTTTGTACGGACAAACATCTACCCATAGCAAAGGTTACCGCTGTACAAACTGTAAAAAATATTTTTCTGAATTACCCCCGTCTTATTAATTCCCTCGGGGAATTAATAATTTGCCACAGAAACACGGAAAAATGACAGGTTCTCTTCTGTGTTTCCGTGCTTCTGTGGCAATACCCTTTTTGCCGGAGGCAAAAAAAGATACAACAAACAGAGCTTTATATTTTTCCCTGCCCCGTGGTAATTATTTCGTTTATTTGAGCTATGAAAAAAATTGCCATGATACCGGCACGCTATGCTGCCACACGTTTTCCCGCCAAGCTTATGCAACTGCTGGGCGATAAAACAGTTATTCTGCACACCTACACTAATACCGTTGCCACTGGTTTGTTTGATGGGGTAATGGTGGTTACCGACAGCGAAATTATTTATAACGAAATTGTGAACAATGGCGGCAAAGCGGTAATGAGTACTAAAGAACACGAAAGCGGCAGCGATCGCATTGCAGAAGCCATTGCAGATTTAGCAGTTGATATTGTAGTAAATGTGCAGGGCGATGAACCCTTTGTACAAAAAGAACCGCTTGAAAAATTGCTGGCCGTTTTTGCTGATGAAACCGTACAGGTCGCATCTTTAATGCAGGTTTTGCAGCAACAAAAATTTATTGACGACCCCAACTATGTAAAAGTTGCCGTTGATAAAAATAACAACGCCCTTATGTTCAGCCGAAGCCCCATACCTTACCACCGCGATAAAAATACAAGCCCGGTTTATTACGAGCATATTGGTGTGTATGCTTTTCGTAAACAGGCATTGCTAAACTTTACTGCCTGGCCCGTTACGCCACTTGAAGCCACTGAAAAAATTGAATGCCTGCGTTACCTCGAAAACGGTGTGCCGCTAAAAATGATCGTAACCGAATACATGGGTATTGAAATTGATACGCCCGAAGATTTAATAAGAGCAGCTTCGCTGTTTTAATTTTAGCCACGGATTGCACAGATTTGCACGGATTGTTTTGCCTTTGGCAAAAAGGTAGCTCGAAGATTACGCAGATTTTAAAATTTCTTTTCTGCGACATTTGCGAAATCTGCGGGCCAACTAATCCGTGTTAATCTGTGCAATCCGTGGCAACTATCTTTTTTGCCGCAGGCAAAAACCTTTGTGCCTTCGCGTCTTTGTGGGAAACCCTTTTTGCCGCAGGCAAAACAAAATTCCTGTAATTTCGTAGCGGCTAAAAAACAAATCTATGGC
>JANNYY010000315.1:0-2896 GCA_031410355.1 Chitinophagaceae bacterium
CTGCGGCGATGGCGAAATTGGTAGACGCACTACTTTGAGGTGGTAGCGCCCGAAAGGGTGTGGGAGTTCGAATCTCCTTTGCCGCACAAAAGCTTCTCAGTTATGGGAAGCTTTTTAATTTTAATTATCTTGTAAAAAAATTAATAATGGCAACCCAAATTAAATGCCCTAATTGCGGAACTTATTTTGATGTGGAAAATGTAATTGCTGCTGATATTGAACAAAAATTACAACAGCAATACCAGGATAAATTACAGCAGTCTTTAAATAAAGTAGAAGAAGATAAAAAGAAATTAATAGCTGACCAGGCTCAGTTTGAAGAGAAAAAGAAAAACGAGAACGAAATATTTGCACAAAAACTTCAGCAGGAAAAACTAAAGCTGGAAACGGAAATACAGGAACAACTCAGAAAAAGCATTGCAGCTGATTATGAAAACCAACTACGTATGTTGCAGGAACACAAATCGGATACGGAAGAAAAATTAAAAGAAGCACGTAAAAAAGAATTGGAATTTTTACAGAAAGAACAGCAATTAAAAAATAAAGAAGCCGAGCTTGAATTAACCCTGCAAAAAAAATTACAGGAAGAAAGGCTGGCGATAACCGACCAGGTACGTAACCAGGAAGCAGAAAAAAACAGCATTAAAGAAACCGACTACCAGCTTAAACTTAAAGAACTGGAAATGCAGTTAAATGAACAGAAAAAATTGGCCGATGAAATGAAACGCAAGGCAGAACAGGGTTCTATGCAGCGGCAGGGCGAAAGCCAGGAAATTTTGCTGGAAGAAATTATTAAGGAAAATTTTCCTTTTGATCTTATTGAAGAAGTAGGCAAAGGCGTTGAAGGTGCCGATTGTATTCAAACGGTAAGAAACAGCAGCGGTTTTATTTGCGGCAAGATCATTTATGAAAGCAAACGTACAAAAGGCTGGAGTAATAACTGGATAGACAAATTAAAAGCAGACAAAAGAAATACCAGTGCTGATGTAGCCATATTAGTAACACAAAATTTTCCAAAAGGCATGGACCGGTTTGGCGAAAAAGAAGGCATCTGGGTTTGCAACTTCAGCGAAGTGGGCAGTGTTGCCCACTTACTGCGCAATGGCATTATTAAAATTTACGAAATACAAAAAGCACAGGAGGGCAAAGGCGATAAAATGCAGATGCTGTACGATTACCTTACCGGCATTGAGTTTCGTGGACAGGTGGAAGCCATCATGGAAGGCTTTATGGCCATGAAACAGGGTATAACTAAAGAACGGGTGCAAATGGAAAAAATATGGAAGGAACGTGAAAAGCAGTTAGAAAAAGTTTTGATAAGCACCAGCGGCATGTACGGTTCGGTAAAAGGAATTGCCGGGGCTTCTATTGCAGATATTCCTTTACTGGATGGCACTGACGGGGAGAATTTACTGATCAGTCATCCGTCATCACCCAGGTAAGAAAATTATTATTAAAAAATAAGAAATGTACGTCCAGCACAAACTCATTTTTAAAAATACAATGCACAATACCCTGTTCCGGCTTTCCGGTAATTGATCCAATAATGATATCATCTTTAAAATCCACAGCACCACTGCCCCACCATTTAAAAATGGATTCTTTAACACTCCAGAACAATGTAAGGCTGTTTATTACCGGCATAGTAATTTGCTCATTAAGCATTTGCATTTGGGCCTCATACATATATTTATGCTGTATCTTTTCAATTTTTTCATTCAGCAATTCCACATCTACACCAACCCTGCATGTTCTACTTACCATAGCAGCGGCATAATCCCCACAATGCGAAATGGAAAAATGAAAAGGTTCATTTGCTAAAAAAGGCTTTTTAGTATCAGCGATCTGTATCAGTTCAACCGGGAAGTCACTATACATTTCTTTGAGTAATAACCTGCCTGCCAGGTGTTGCAGCCGTTTATGCCAGTGCCTTATCTCTCTTTGCACAGGCACACTTGCTAAAAAAAATTCTTCGGTTTCTGTAATATGCCAAACAGCGATCTTTGTTGTGGCGTTAATATTTTGTTGATAAACCAAAGGCATAAATCAATTTTAGATTTTTGATTGCAGATTTTTGATTGAATATTTGCGAATAAGATATTTTTACACAAATTAACTAATCAACGGATAAACCAATTAACAAATAACAATGATATTAAGCGATTTAAGAATTTTAGAAGAAATTGGAAAAGGCACTATTAAAATTGAACCTTACGACAGGGAATGCCTGGGCAGCAACAGTTACGATGTGCACCTGGGCAAGCATCTTGCTAAATATGTAAACAAAGAACTGGATGCCAAAGCGCACAATACTATTGAACATTTTGACATTCCGGAGGAAGGCCTTGTTTTATACCCGCATGAATTTTATTTAGGCGTAACAGATGAATACACCGAAACACATGCCCATGTTCCTTTCCTCGAAGGTAAATCAAGTACCGGCCGTTTGGGTATTGATATACACGCCACTGCCGGCAAGGGCGATGTTGGCTTTTGCGGCAACTGGACACTGGAAATCTCTGTAAAACAACCGGTAAAAGTTTATGCAGGTATGCCTATTGGGCAGTTGATCTATTTTCCAGTTGATGGCGACATTGAAGTGAAGTACAATGAAAAGAAAAATGCCAAATACAGCGGCCAGCACAATAAACCGGTTGAAAGCATGATGTGGAAGAATAAGTTTTAAACGCATAAAAAATTTTGTATTTTGCTTTGTAAACCATGTACAATGACAAATACCATTTTACTTCGTACAAAACCAGGCAGGCTTATTTTTTTATTTGTTTTTTTATTGAGCAATTATGCCAGCGCCCAGTTACAGCCTGCCCTGGCCGATTCCTTTTTCAATTTTATTAATTCCAACCGGGCCCGGGCTTCGGTTTATATTACCCGGAAT
>JANNYY010000316.1:0-8532 GCA_031410355.1 Chitinophagaceae bacterium
CCGGGAAATCATCCGGTGGATTGTCAATGTCCTTCATCGCTGCTCCTACCTGTATTTTAATCTGCTCGGCAGTCCGTTCACCAATCAACAAACTATGGTAACGGCGAAGGGCTTCCATTATATCTGCGGTAAATTCATCCCCGGCGATACGTATGCTTTGATCGCAAACAATACCGGCCAGGGCAATTACAGTAATACCGGTTGTACCACCACCAATATCTATGATCATATTTCCCACGGGTTCTTCCACATCTATACCAATTCCTAATGCCGCCGCCATGGGTTCGTGAATTAAATAAACTTCTTTGGCGCCCGCCTGCTCGGCGCTATCCCGTACCGCACGTTTTTCAACCTCGGTAATGCTGCTGGGTATGCATATCATCATACGCCAGCTTGGTGCAAACAATGGTTTTTTGGGGTAGATGAGCTTGATCATTTCCCTGATCATAAGCTCTGCAGCGTTAAAATCGGCTATAACACCGTCTTTAAGCGGACGCACAGTCCGTATGCTTTCGTGGGTTTTTTCGTGCATCATCAATGCCTTTTTGCCCACCGCTAAAATGTTTTTTGGATTGTTTCTGTCTAATGCAACAATGGAAGGTTCATTTACTACAATCTCATCGTTATGTATAATGAGGGTATTTGCCGTACCTAAATCAATTGCTATTTCCTGTGTAAAAAAGTTAAAGAGACCCATATTGGTTTTGTGTGAAAAAATAATTTAAATCAATGGCTGCAAAGTTGGTGGAAATTATTTGAAATAACAACGGCAAACTCTTTATTTTTCAAGATTTTAAAGAAACTTTCGCATTAGGTGCCGGAGCGGAAGAACACTGCCTGAACAGGTTTGCTAACATATTGAGCAAATGAAATCAACGCTTTGGATTTTAGTTGTGCAAAAAAACCTGTTTAGCTGTTTAACTTTACAGCATTTTAAATTCAAATCCAATATCTGAGCGGTAGTACATGTCTTCAAAATCTAATTGTTCCATCACATAAATGGATTGCTCAACCGCTTCAGAAATGTTTTCGCCATAAGAAGTTACCGCAAGCACCCTGCCGCCATTGGTTACTATATCATCACCTTCCTGCATGGTTCCCCCATGAAAAATTATACTGTTTTCTAAAACAGGTTCCTGCAAACCAATAATAACTTTTCCTTTTTCATAATCACCGGGATAACCACCGCTGACTGCTACTACAGTTGCTACAGCACGTTCGTCTGTTTCAATTGTAATTTCATGCAGCCGTTGTTCAGCCGTTGCCAGCAGTAATTCAACCAGGTCGTTTTTTATGCGTGGTATCACTACTTCGGTTTCCGGATCGCCCATGCGGCAGTTATATTCAATAACTTTTGGCTCTCCTCCATCGTTCATCAACCCTAAAAAGATAAAACCTTTATAATCCAGTTTATCTTTTTTTAGCCCGGCAATGGTAGGTTCAATTATTTTTTCTCTTACTTTTTGTATAAAATCAGCAGTAACAAACGGCAGCGGACTTACCGCACCCATTCCGCCTGTATTAAGCCCTGCATCCGCTTCTCCTATTCTTTTATAATCTTTTGCTTCGGGTAATAAAACATAATTTTCGCCATCGGTTAAAACAAACATGCTTAACTCAATACCATTTAAAAATTCTTCTACCACTACTTTTTTTCCGGCTTCTCCAAATTTTGACTGTAGTAACATCAGTTCAAATTCAGCCGTAGCTTCCAGGTGGTTCATACAAATTAAAACACCTTTTCCTGCCGCCAATCCATCGGCTTTTAAAACAATTGGCGGCCATTGCGATCTTATATATTCAACTCCTTCCTGGTATTTATCAGCCGTAAATTCGCTGTATGCGGCAGTAGGAATATTATGCCTTTTCATAAATGCTTTTGCAAATGCTTTACTGCCTTCTAACTGCGCTGCCGCCTTTGAAGGCCCAATTATTTTTATATTTTCGAAACCTTTTTTATTTTTAAAAAAATCATAGATGCCTTTTACCAATGGTTCTTCGGGGCCAACCAAAATCATCTCAACTGCATTTGCCAGGCAGGTAGCTGCAATGCCATCAAAATCAGAAATGGCAACAGGTAAATTAGTGCCGCACAAAGCTGTACCTGCATTACCCGGTGCAATAAATAATTTACTGCACAACGGGCTTTGGGTAAGTTTCCAGGCCAATGTATGCTCACGCCCGCCAGCACCAATTAAAAGTATATTCATTAATTATTTGTATTTAAGATGCCTTTATCCTTATTTGCGAATGTAAAATTCTACCCGCTTATTTCAATATATATTTTAATAACATCCTGTACATAACCATTTTTGCTAATCCCGCCACAGCGGTACAAGCTGTATCTTTTAAAAATAGGTATGTTTAATTTGTTTTTACTCCGCAGAATTTCGCTATTTTGAGATACTTAACCATCTAACTATCATTTAAAAACTTCAAACATGAGTGAACAAGCCAAACTTGGTAAACATCCCAAAGCATTATACATCCTGTTTTTTACAGAAATGTGGGAACGTTTTGCCTATTATCTAATGGTTGGAATTCTTTTCCTGTACCTGATTGACAGCACAACAGGCGGAAAGGGCTTTTCCCAAAACATAGGAGCAGATATTGTAGGGAGTTTTATTGCCTTAGTTTACTTAACACCATTTATTGGTGGTTTGATCGCAGATAGAATATTAGGATATACCAAATCCATTTTTTTAGGAGGCTCGCTGATGGCTGCCGGATATTTTTGTTTATCTATCCCGGGCAATACAGCACTCTTTGGCGGCCTGGCTTTAATTATTATAGGTAATGGTTTTTTTAAGCCAAATATTTCTACCCTGCTTGGTAACATTTATAACAGGGCCGACCTGCAGCCTTTAAAAGACAATGCTTACAATATTTTTTACATGGGCATAAACATAGGCGCTTTTGTTTGCAATTTTGTTGCCGCATATTTACGAAATGCTTATGGCTGGGGATATGCTTTTGCTGCTGCCGGGGTGGGACTTATAGTTGGTATGATTATCCTGGCAATTAATTTAAAGGCTGTGAAATATGCAGATGTGAAAAAACCGGTACAGGCAGAAGATATGCCTTTATCAAAAATATTCTCTTATGTTTTTTTACCCGCAATTATAGCCGCAGTAATTGGCTGGATAGTGCCAACCAAAATTTTTGGAACTACTTTAATGGGCACACAAGCCAACGATGCTTTCATTTTTGCCTGTTTGCCGATTATTGCCTTCTACATTTCACTCTATGTAAAAGCACAGGGGCAGGATAAAAAAGGGATTGGTTCCCTCTTATTTATATTTGCCATCTCCATTGTTTTCTGGACAATTTATAATCAGAATTCTACAGGCCTAACACTATGGGCACAAAAGCATACTGACAGGACAGTTTCTGCTACTACCGAAAAAATTGCAGGAAGTATTGGGTTTCTTGAAACTGTTAATGATACTCCCCGGCTTGTAAATAAGGTAGATCAATATATGGTTGATGTAACAGACAACAGCCAGGTTGTTTCAACAGCAGGCAAATACGGTTTAACAACTAATGGCAATAAAATAGATACAGGTACAAAAATAGTGCAGGTGATGGGCCCGGATCCTTATTACAATAACGTACCTAAAGATAAATGGCCGCAGGGAAAAGATGTTAAACTGGCAAACACAGAATTATTTCAATCCATTAACCCATTATTCATTGTTGTGCTCACGCTTATTTTTGTGCCGCTTTTTGATTGGCTGCGCAAACGTGGTAAAGAACCAACTACAGCATCCAAATTTGGCATGGCTTTGTTTATTTCCGGCCTGTCTGCATTAGTAATGGTCTTTGCAATTATGTCGGTTCCTTCTATTTATGGATTTAAAGCTGCACCGGCATGGTTGTGGGGTACTTATTTTGTATTTACCATAAGTGAGATATTTTTAAGCCCGATCGGTTTATCACTCGTTTCAAAACTTGCCCCGGCAAGGCTTACCGCTTTAATGATGGGCGGATGGTTCTTATCAACTTCAATTGGTGGTAAAGTAGCCGGAGTTATGACAAGTTTCTGGGACGACTTTACTGACAAAAAAATGTTCTTCCTGATTTTGGTAATAGCTGCATTTATTGGTGGCATATTAATTTATTCCAGGTTAAAATCTATGAACCAGATCTTAAAAGACAAAACCGGATCAGCATAAAATAATTTCATATTTGTAAGGCGATACTAAAAATGTATCGCCTTTTTATTTATCTTACTTTTCTAAAACCAACTGATTATGCCTGAGAAAAAAATATTTCAGCCCTTTGTATCTCCCCAAACCATTATGAAAGAATTGACGG
Source organism: Chitinophagaceae bacterium (assembly GCA_031410355.1). Taxonomy (GTDB): domain Bacteria; phylum Bacteroidota; class Bacteroidia; order Chitinophagales; family Chitinophagaceae; genus Ferruginibacter. The sequence continues at coordinate 4,318 of JANNYY010000316.1, forward strand.
TGAAATCAATTCTGCTGGGTAGTTTATTTGGAGTAATATTTGGTGCAGCCACTGTGTACCTTGCATTGAAAGCGGGTTTAACAGTATCTGCTTCCATCCCCATTGCAGTAATTGCCATCACTTTGGGACGAAAATTTTTTAAAACAACCATTCTTGAAAATAATATTATTCAAACAACCGGTAGTGCAGGTGAAAGTATTGCCGCAGGTGTAGCTTTTACCTTGCCCGGCTTTTTGTTTCTTTCTTCACCTGACAGTGCCTCGTATTTTAATTACCTCACTATTTTGATACTTGCCATTGTGGGCGGCATGTTGGGTACTTTATTAATGGTGCCTTTAAGAAAAGCTTTAATTGTAAACGAGCATGATACCTTACCATATCCTGAAGGAACAGCGTGTGGCGATGTTTTAAAAGCCGGAGAAAAGGGTGGCGATTTTGCCAAAACTGCTTTTTGGGGGTTAGGCGTTGCTTTCAGTTATGCCATCTTACAAAAAATATTACACGTAATTGCCGAAACACCTTTCTGGATAACAAAACAAACCAATAAATTTTTTCCATCTGCAAAACTAAGTGGTGAAATAACACCTGAATATTTAGGGGTGGGCTATATTATCGGTCCACGCATTGCCGGTGTGCTGGTTGCAGGTGGCGTGTTGAGCTGGTTGGTATTAATTCCTCTTTTATCATCTATTGTACCTGCAGATACAATTGCAGTTCAATTGGCTAAACTCGGATACCTGGCCGATATTACAAAAGATGGCGGCAAAGGTGGCTGGAATGCTGCCACACATACATTTAATGATTATTCTGCAGCAATTTACTATGCTTTCATTCGCCAGATTGGTGCAGGAGCGGTTGCAGCAGGCGGTATCATCACTTTAATCAAAACTGTGCCTACCATAGTAAAATCAATAAAAGGAAGTGTTACCTCCATAAAAAATAATGCTGGTGAAACCAATGGTGTTTTAAGAACAGAAAGGGATTTGAGTTTAAAAGTTGTAGGAATTGGAAGCCTGGCGCTTGTTGCATTGATTGCGATATTGCCACAGGTACCCGGTGATAGTATTTTACAAAAAATATTGATTGGCTTATTGGTTCTTATTTTTGGTGCATTGTTCGTAACTGTTTCTTCAAGAATAGTTGGTTTGATCGGTTCATCCAATAACCCAATCAGCGGTATGACCATTGCAACCGTTATGGGAACGAGTTTAATTTTTATTGCAGTAGGCTGGACAGGTAAAACTTATGAACCCCTTGTTTTAGTTGTAGGTGGAATGATCTGCATCGCGGCAGCAAATGCAGGCGCTACTTCACAGGATCTGAAAAGCGGGTATATTGTGGGAGCTACGCCACGCAATCAGCAAATTGCGCTGTTTATTGGCGCAATCGTTTCTTCTATCGTTATTGGCATTACCATAAAATATTTAGATAAACCAAACAGCGAAATGATTGCACAGGGAATTAACCATGCAATCGGCACTGAAAAATATCCTGCACCACAAGCTACTTTAATGGCTACATTAATTAAGGGCATCCTGTCCTTTAATTTAGACTGGCAATATGTTTTTGTAGGTGTTTTTCTTGCTGTTGTAATGGAGCTATGCGGTATAAGGTCATTAAGTTTTGCTGTAGGTGCTTACCTGCCTTTGTCAACCACTTTACCAATCGCTATTGGAGGTGCTATAAAAGGTTTGGTTGACCGCAAGAAGAAGAAAGATGGTGCTGAAACAAACCCTGAAGAAGATGAACTGGGTAAAGGAAGTTTATTTGCAACAGGGCTGGTTGCAGGTGGAGCCGTTGCCGGTGTTGTTATTGCATTTATTGTAGGTAGCGACAGTGGTGAAAAATTGATGCAGAAGATAAGTCTGGAATCTGGTATCAGCAATGGGATTGGTACAAACATGTATTATTTGATGGGTGTTTTATTCTTTGCTGCAATGGGATTGATATTGTATAAAACAGCAATGAAAAAATAAACGACAAAATCAGTATTTTAGTTGCTGCTTTTTTAGGATTATTGGTAATTGAGGAAAGAGGCCTCCAACTTAGAAAAAGATACCTGAACATGAAAGTGATAATTTTTATTATCAATGCAATTTATTGGCTTGGAATATTCATTGTATCGGCAGGCATTATTTGTTTTCTTTCCGTATGGTTTTACATAAACTATGATATTAGTTTTTTTCTTGCAATTTTAATTGGTGCGATCGGAATACTATCTGGAATTTTACTGGCTGAGTATGTAAGAAAACATTATGGTTTGAATAATTTTTACAGCAGACCGTCTTCTACGCCGGATGTTGAAAACAGAAATGAAGGAATCTGAACTAGAAACTAAAGAACTTTATATTTCTAAATAATTTATCATGGCAAATAAGCATCCCAAAGCTCTCCCATTTCTTTTTTTCTCCGAGATGTGGGAGCGTTTTGGTTATTACCTGATGATCGGTATTTTTTTATTGTACCTTAAAAATGTGGAGCATGGTTTTGCCATGACCAATTCAGAAGCATCTGATCTGTATGGAACCTTTATTGCCCTGGTTTTTCTAACCCCCTTTATCGGCGGCTTGTTAGCCGACCGCTATTTTGGTTACCGCAGATCGGTGATAGCAGGTGGGTTAATGATGGGTGCCGGTTATTGCCTGATGGCGGTACACAGCCTGCCTATGCTATACCTTAGTATGGCGCTTGTGATCTTTGGCAATGGCTTTTTTAAACCCAATATTTCTACGCTGCTGGGTAATTTATACAGCACACCTGAATTTGAAAAAAGAAAAGACGAAGGCTATAATATCTTTTACATGGGTATTAATATTGGAGCTTTCATTTGCAATTTTTTTAGTGCAGCCATTATTATTGTATGGGGCTGGAAATATGCTTTTGTGGCGGCGGGCTTTGGTATGTTCCTGGGTGTGATCATATTTATGCTGGGCACCAAACATTATGCATCAGGCGATGTACGGAAACCCATGACAAAAGAAGACATGCCTTTTGCAAGGATCGTAATAACTATTTTTATCCCTGCAATTATTGCAGGTATTCTTGGCTGGATAATACCTAAAAATATTTTTGGATCAGATAGTACAGATGCATTCATTTTTGCCTGTATTCCTGTTATCTATTTTTATGCGTCGCTTTATTTTAAAGCAGAGGTATCTGAGAAAAGGCCCATTGGCGCCCTGTTAGCCATATTTGCATCTGTAGTTTTATTTTGGGCCGTGTTTAAGCAAAATGGTACAGCACTTACCATTTGGGCAGATAATTATACCAACAGGCAGGTTAGCGGAACTACTGCTGATGTTTTTAAAGGATTAAAACAGGCAGAGGATTTAACCTATAAAAAAGATTCAGTTAATTTATACGATCATTTATTCAGGATACAAAAGAAAGGCGGCAATGTAATTAAGGAATACAATTATCCTGTTTATTTTAAAAATGTAAAGCCTGAAAAGCTGCCCGCCGATGGTAACAAAGCAACTTTGTGGTCAACACCCATCAGCCAGTCATTTAATCCCGGCTGGGTAATTTTATTAACGCCGCTGGTTGTTGCATTTTTTGCTTTTTTACGAAGAAAGAATAAAGAACCATCAACAGCAACCAAAATTGCCTTTGGTTTATTTATCTCGGCATTATCTGTACTGGTTATGGTAGCTGCTGTTTACGTTAGCGGCAATGGTGCAGAAAAAGCAAGTGTATGGTGGCTGCTGGGAACTTATGGTGTGATTACCATTGGAGAATTGTTATTGAGCCCGATGGGCCTGTCACTTGTATCAAAATTAAGCCCGGTACGTTTAACTTCGCTTATGATGGGCGGATGGTTTTTAGCTACTTCAATCGGAAATAAATTATCGGGCATACTGGCTACCATGTGGGATGGCTATGAAAATAAAGCGAATTTCTTTTGGGTAAATTTTGTTTTACTGATGTTTGCCACCTTTATCATTTTTGCCATGCTGAAATGGCTGAACAGGATCATGAAAGAAAAAGGGGTGAGTTAAAAGAGATTGATTTTTTGGCTAAGATGACAAAGGAGGAAAAGAACCGAAGGAGGGTTTCTCTTTTTCCTCCTTTTCTCTTTTATCCTCTTAGCATATTCATATAAAATTCAAATGCGAAAACTTATTGCCCAGTATCATTTTATCATCAGCAGCCAGCCATTTATTTAAAACAGTTGCATACACATTTTTAAAGTCAACTTTGTGTTTCAGATCCCCC
>JANNYY010000317.1:0-12332 GCA_031410355.1 Chitinophagaceae bacterium
TTATTGACCTTACATTTTTCCAGCAGATCAGGATCATCCTTTTTTAACTCAAATTTTATTTGCTGGGCGGTATATCTCATAAAGCTTAACTGAACCGCAGATGGTTCATGGCCCGGCTGCACTTGCCAGATAAGGTGAATATGATTACTCATTATAGCGAAAGCATTTAATTCAATCCTTTTATTCTTAACCAGGAATTGTAAACTGTTAACAATAATATTTTTATACTTATCATTGGCAAGCAAGGGGAGCCAGTCATAACAGGTGGCAGTATAAAATTGTGGCCAGTGAACCGGGTATAATGCATTCATTTACCTAATTTACAAAAAAAAAATTGCAACGGCTCAAACTTTAGTCGTCGGTGATAACACCGGACGACGGCGTCTGCTGGTTTAGAAGTGGGTTTCAAAATAGATAGCTTAAGACCAACAATGGTAAAAAATAATAGTATATTTAGTTCATCATTGGTTTCATTAACTGATGTTACTGCTTTATTTGATTTTTTTAGCAATAATACCCCGTAATATATTATGTCCAGCGTTCCTTATAATAAGCGTGAGTATGATGTTTTCATCAGCTATTCGCACGCTGACACCGACGTAGAACATGTAAGCGTTATAGCAGAATGGTTGCAGAAAATAGCCGGGTTAAAGGTTTGGTGGGATAATAAGAGCCTCAAGGCTGGAGATCGACTGGGTGCGGCCCTGCCGCATGGCCTGAGTAATGCTAGGGCTTCTTTGTTTTTCGTGTCGCACAGTTGGGTTGGGTCTACCTGGTGCGAGGATGAGTATAACGCAGCGCTGCAGGAAAGACGAAAAGACAGGCGTTATCGTATGATAGCTTTACACATGGATGACTCCCCGGTCCCTACTTTTCTTGCAAACGCAATTTATCTTAATTTAAAAACATTTCAACCGGAGGTAGCGGTTGCCCTGCTTGAAGCCCTGATCCCGGAAACGGCACCCTGGGCCCACGGCGAGCGGGATGTGTTTATGAGCCGCTCCTGGCATGAAATAGATGCGGCCGCTCCTGATTTTGTATGTGCTGCGCTGATGCAAAATCATGGATTTCGCCTAATAGGCGATTCACCCGATTATGCCGATTTCGGTGAAAACAGGGTGAAGCACATTATGGCAAGTTGCGGTGCTGTAGTAGCGGTGCTTCCGTTTCGCAACGATCCGGCGAATAGTTTTACTTCCAAATGGATCATAGAAGAGATTGAACTGGCCCGTGAACTTGGCCGTCCTTACTTATTGTTCCAGGCGGAAGGCGTAATACTGGATGATACAATGATCAGCCAGGCCATTGGCGGGCGTACATTTCCTTTACCCCAGTCCGCTGCCGATAAGCCGCTCGGTGAAATGCTTCGCCGGTTAGAAGATGAGTACCGTCCATCGCAACGAATGGCCCATTCGTTCTTTGCCACCTCATTAAAAAATTCTCCCCGGGAAACAGACCGCGATGTGAGGCTCATAGAACAGGTAACGAGTATGCAGTGTTTGCTTGGGCAAGGCTTTCAGGGAGAGCAGGCACAGCACGCCCAAAATGAGATCATCAAACGCATACGGCAGGCAGAGTTCGTGCTCGCAGATATTACAGCAAATCCCCTGAATACCCTCATTGAAACGGGTATAGCTTTGGGTGCCGGTACTCACCTGCACATCATGTGCAAAAAAGCCGACAGCGCTGACGATAAGACACGATTCATGTTTCAAACCAGTGACATCAAATGGTACGCCGATGAATTAGAGCGAATTGGCCGTGTTCACAGTGTTGCACGCAAATATCGCCGGCGTGTGTATGTTCCGTTTTCGCCATAACATGACACTGTTGCACGATAACGAATCCCCGTTTTAATAGCTATTGGAATCAGAGATTGACGTAACTTTAGAAAATGAAAAAAAATATTGCCGGAATATACAAGCCTGGAGCATTCTTCCGGACCATGGTTTTTTTTCGCAGCATTGAATTGCAACAGCTCAAACTTCAGTCGTCAGTGTTACTTCGACTTCGCTAAGTACACCGGACGACGGCCTCTGCTGGTTTGGGAGTGGATTTCTAAATAGATAGCTTAAGACCAACAGTTGCAAAAAAAAAGATTTGCAACAGATCAAACTTCAGTCCTCGTTGATACTTCGACTTACCTCACCTGCAAAGAAAAAAAAAATCTTGTACATATTGAAACTAATTACTATTTTGTCCGTACTATGGACTTATCACCTGTAACACCCGGCTCAATCATCATCACAATTATTTACACTATCCTGCTTTTTTGGGGAGTGTGGGTGGGCGTGCGCCAGGTGTACCAGGGATTCCGCCGGCCAAAGGAACTGTTGAACCCGCTCTTCGGCAACAGACTGGCGATTATCATCTTCACAGTTCACATAATCATTGTCTCACTCGATCTGTTTGTGTGCGGGCCATTAGCGCTGCACTACAAAAGCAAGCTGTGGTATTGGGGCGGCCGCATTGCGTTGCTCACAGCTTCGCTCCCGCTCGCCTTTTACTTTAACCGCAATCCGCAATCGTTTGGCAAGCTCATCGGAGTATGGGTACGTATCCGTAACTATTTTGAGATCTCATTGCATGTGCTGGTAGCAGCTATTGCACTCAACTGGTTTTATTATTACGGACTGCTTTACTGGCTGGTTGCGTATCGCTATCTGGATGTGGGGCCACGGAGGCTCTTCCAGACTTTCTACAACACACCGGAGAAACTGGCGAAACGTAAGTGGGGGCCTGCGCTCAATTGGGTGGTCATTGCCTCCATATATGTGCTCGCCGCTATCGCCATTTACCATCGTAAAGTGATCTATTTAGCGCCGCCTGCCGACGCAAGGCCGGAACACGTGGCGCAGACATACGAGTGGATTATTGTTGTGGCTATTAATGTGGCTATTGCCATGTTCTTTGGCACTTTATTGCGAAAATATACCGGGCCGGGGCCCGCTGCAAATCTGCTGCCGCACACAGAAACAAAAGCAGCGGAAACTTCCAGTGGTGGCTATTTAAAATAACCGAAACACAAACAGCTTATGCAAATTCCTGACATTACGAAAGGCAATATTGCCATTGATCGCCTGCTTGAGGTTACCACTAATCCCAGGCACCGCTATTTGCTGATGAGCGTAGCCAGGCATCGCCTCCTCGAATTTTCAGGACAGTACGACGAGGTACTTGCAGATGACATGATGAACGATCACCCGGTCTATAACTTACGGGCAATGGGCCTCGATCTTAATATCAAGGGTAAGAAGGAGGTGCGGGCATTGTACCGGAATTGGGCAGAGACCAGCCAGTGTGTGTTTTATGCCGAGGATGAACAGGTTGCCGTTTCCGACAACTTCGTCGCATCAAAGCTCACGGTGTATTCGCAGGTTTCTAAAGGAACGGTCATTGGCACCAAATTGCTCCGCTTTCTGCCGAAGGGATTAGCACGGTTTCTCTTCATCAAGATGCTCAAGTTTAGGGCTAAGCCGAAACACATGTACCTGTACAAGAGCGAGGAGCAATGGTTCTGGCCCTATGATGACCACGGCCGGTTATTACGCGAAGATATTCACGAAACCGATCGGTCAACGTCTGAGATCATGAAGCTGAAACCGGACCAGGTGCTGACCACAGCCCGGGTAGCAGAGTTGTTGCTTCCCCACGTGCAGCCATTGCCGGATTTTGATGAGTATGTGCTCGGCAAAAAAAAGAGTTAGTTTGACCAATCAGCACTTTCTGATCCAGCATGAGTACCGGACCAGCAGTGAAGTATATTTATGCGTTGGTATCTATTTAAAACAACCCGTTGAAAACCACAACCACAAAATATGAAAACAATATTTGACAAAGCCACAAGAAATGAAGTGATTTCCAGGATCAATACGCTTAATGAAAACAGCACAGCGCAATGGGGCAAAATGAATGTTGGGCAAATGCTAAAGCATTGTTCACAATGGGATGAAATGGCGTTGGGCAAAAAGAAATATAAACAATCATTTATCGGCAGGTTGTTTGGTAAGATGGCGTTAAAAGATATGATGAAAGATGTACCAATAAAAAAAAACCTGCCTACTGTTCCTTCTTTTAAAATAAAGGAGAATACTGATGTAGCTGAAGAAAAAAAGAAATGGATAGGGTTACTTGATGAATATGATCATTTTTCAAACGATGGCTTTATTCATCCTTTTTTTGGCGCAATGACGAAAGAAAATACGGGTTACCTGGTGTATAAACATATTGATCATCACCTGCGGCAATTTAACAGTTAACCTTTTCTCCAGGTTCCGTCCATGATTTGAAGGGTGCTTCGTTCCATGTAGCCGCTACGGGTTAATTTAAAAAATCCATATCATCCGCAGTAAGCTCAATTAACGCAGCAGCCAGGTTTTCTTTACAATGTGCTAAAGAAGAAGTTCCTGGTATGGGCAATATCCCGGGAGACCGGTGCAGTAACCAGGCAATATTTATCTGCGCTGCAGATGCTTTATATTTTTCAGCAATGGTTGCTATGCGGTCATCTTTTTTGGGCAGCGAATTTACCAGCGAAAAATAGGGGATTAGGGGAATATTATTTGCTTCACAAATATCCAGCACTTCTTCACCGCCACGGTCTTCACCATACGGGGATATCATCGTTGTTCGTTGCCCATGCCCGTACATATTTTCCACCGTTGCAATATTACCCATCTGCCTGGCTGTTTGTAATTCGTCCCTGCTTACATTACTCACACCCACATGCAGTATCTTTCCTTCCTGCTGCATTTTAAACATAGCATCCATTGATTCTTTAAACGGCACATCGCTGCCGGGTAAAACCCTGAAATGCACCAGTTGCACCTGCCCGATCTGCAGTGTACGCAGGTTATTATCAATCGCAATCCGCAATTGCCCAGGCTTATTAAATGGTATCCAGCTTTTATCGGGCTTACGTGCGGCACCAACCTTTGTACAAATTACCAGGCCTTTTGTATAAGGATACAGCGCTTCTTTGATAAGGCGGTTGGTAACATCATCGCCATAATAATCGGCAGTATCCAAAAAATTAACCCCGCTGCTTACTACATGTTTTAAAATCTGAAGTGCCTCATCCCTGTTTGGGGGTTCTCCATAAATACCTTCACCGGTAAGACGCATGGTTCCGTAGCCCAGACGGCTTACTGCTAAAGGTTGTCCGCTGTTGCCGGCAATAGTAATGGTTTGTTGCATGGTTCTTTTGTTATCAACATTTCTCATGGTAGTTTGTTTAATAAAATTAAAGAAATGTTTTTTATAAAACCCCGCCGGAACGTCGGCATTATTTTAAGAATTATAAATCAGCATCCCCTGTACTTTACTATCTTTAAAATTCAATCATTAATCATGAAAAAATTTTTCACCAGCCTGTTCTTTACCTCCTTAGTGCTGCATGTTTGTATGGCACAAACAGACAGTATTGGTTCTTACAAAAAAACTTCTGCTATGATCCCGATGAGAGACGGAACTAAATTACATACCGTAATATTTAGCCCGGTTGGCGCTAAACATGATCTGCCAGTTCTGTTGCAGCGAACGCCTTATGGAGCAAACGGCAGTGATGCCCCTGATGATACAATTTACAAGGTTCAGGCATTTGGAACAAATCTGGGGACTATGTTGAAAGAAGGCTATTTTTTAGTGACGCAGGATATACGTGGCAAATATAAAAGTGAAGGAAAAATGGAGATTCATCAGCCCCTTATTCATGCTGCACAAAAAGGGACAGTTGATGAAAGTACTGACACCTGGGATACCGTGGACTGGCTGATGAAAAATGTAAAAGGGAATAGCGGCAAAGCCGGAATTTTTGGTATCTCTTACGGGGGCTGGCTGGCGCTGGTTGGTGCAGTAGATCCTCACCCGGCATTAAAAGCATCATCAGAGCAGGCATGTATGGCAGACCTGTTTTTAGGTGATGATTTTCATCACAATGGCGCTTTCCGTTTAAGTTATGGGATGGAATACAGTTATGAAGTAGAGTTTGATAAAACAACAGACAGCGATTTTCCTTTTCCCCAATTTGATGTGTATGGCTGGTATTTAAAACTGGGCTCATTAAAAAATATAAACGAAAAATATTTGCATAACAAAATTCATACCTGGAACAATTTTGTAACACATCCAAACTATGATGAATTCTGGCAAACAAATTCACCATTAAATTATGTTGACCATGCACAGATACCTCAATTACATGTTGGCGGCTATTACGACCAGGAAGATCTTAACGGCCCGCAACTGATGTACCGGCACATGGAAAAAAAAGACAAGGACAATAACAATCATATCGTTCTTGGCCCATGGAATCACGGACAATGGGCAAGAGGCAAAGCAGATAGTTTGGGAAAAATTTCTTTTGGCAGTTCCACCGCTTACTGGTTCCAGGCATTACAAAAAAAATGGTTCGACTATTGGCTTAAAGGAATTGGTGATGGCAGGTTTGAAGAAGCTTATTGTTTTCAAACAGGAGCAAATCAATGGAAAACTTACCAATCGTGGCCGCCAAAGGAAGCTGAACTGCGGAAACTATATGCCGGGCCTGGTAATACGGCATCATTCAATAAACCCACTGCTGCAGCAGGTTCTGTATCTTATACCAGCGATCCTGCAAAACCGGTTCCTTACCGTTCGCTACCTATTGAAGCCACGTATGGCCCGGGCAGCAGGTGGCGGCAATGGCATGTAGAAGACCAGCGTTTTGTGTATTCAAGGCCTGATGTAATAAGTTTTTCCATGGATAAATTAAGGGAGGATCTTACCGTAACAGGAAAAATTACCGCACATCTTTTTGCCAGTACCAGCGGTACAGATGCCGACTGGATAGTAAAGCTGATAGATGTGTATCCTGATGTTGATTCAGCAAGTTTAACTATGAGTGGCTACCAGTTGCCAGTGGCCATGGAGGTATTCCGTGGGCGGTTCAGAAAAAGTTTTTCAAACCCCGGCCCATTAACCGCGGGTAAGCCTGAGGAATTTGTGATTGACCTGCACGACATCAACCACACTTTTAAAACCGGGCATCACATTATGATACAGGTACAAAGCTCCTGGTTCCCGGTTATTGACCGCAACCCGCAGAAATATATGCCCAATATTTTTGAAGCAAAGGAATCTGATTATATAAAAGCAACGGAGACGATCTATTGCAACCGGCAATATGCAACTTATATTGAGTTGCCTGTTATGAAATAATAAGGGGTTCATTGGCCTGGCCTTCAATCTTAAATGCCTAAAATAGAACATAAACAGCTTGACTTAAAAAAATTTGACAAAGACCTGGAAAGAAATTGTAGTTTTATACACCCTATTCACTACTTCTTAAACTAAATGATATGAAAAAAATATTCCCGCTTTCAGCACTCTTTCTTTTTTCAATAATACTTAATATTTCCTGCGAAAAAGAACATGATAATGATATCAAAAATGTTACACTCAATATAACTATCCCCGCAGGCACAGCATATACCCTGAATTTGAGCCAATACGGAGACGCTGATGACCTTGCCGAAATAACAACCCAGGCTGCAAATTACACTACAAGTGAAATTACCAAAAGTACAATGCCTGGCTTGTATACTTTTTTAAAAAGCGGTGCCCCTAAAGTGGGTGGAAACGGTAATGAAACAGTAGTGCTGAAAGTATATGAGCCTGCATGCAGAAAGCATGATGATGAAACATATATTACCATCAATTTTACTGTACTTTAAATGATGAAAATTATTTACCCGGTAAAATAATTGGATCTTATTCAAGTACTCATTTCTTTTTCGCTGCAGGTAACCAATAAAATATTATAATTCCCTTTACCTTCCATGATCCGCCGCGGGATTTTGATATTCGATTAACGGAAAACCAAATCTACCGGGCCTCCGCCAAAAATTATATTATAATGCATACACTCAACACACTTTTACATGCGGTTAAGCTGGCCCGCCAGCAATTTATTACCGCGGCATCGGGATTAAGTTTTGAACAATCGCAATTTAAATCTTCTGCCGAAGCATGGTCGGTTGCTGATATTGCAGAGCACATGGTGTGGGCCGAAATGGGAGGCATCAATGGAATTTGGAAAACCCTGGAAGGAATAAAAAATGAAAAGCCTATTTGGAAAGGTGAAGCAATTCATCATGGTTTAGCTATTGAGGAAATTATTGAGAAGACATGGAGAACAAAAGAGGAGGTTCCTGAATCTGCTAAACCGAAGTGGGCAGGCCCTGTAGAATATTGGATCGTAGCACTGAATAATTGTCAGCAACTCCTGGAGGGTTTGTGTGATGAACTTGAGGGGTATGACCTTGAGCAGATCGTTTACCCTCATATTATTTCGGGGCCTCTCAATGTAGTTCAGAGAATGGAGTTTTTGAGATTTCATTTAAACCGTCACCAAACACAAATTGAAAGTATCAAAATGCACCCTGATTTCCCTCAAATTCATGAGTTTTAAAACTATTACCTTTTGCCCATGGTGTAACTTATAAAACACCAAAGCTAATTGGTAAACCCCGGAAATTTAAAGTAGATACCTAAAAAATATTATTACATATCCAATAAAATGAACAGTGAAAATAAAACAGCCGAAGTAAATGCTTTTATGCAGCAGCTTGAGCATCCTTTAAAAGCTGAAATAGAAGCTGTGAGAGCCATCATTAAAGCAAACCGTAAAATTGCAGAAAGGGTAAAATGGAATGCCCCCAGTTTTTTTTATATAGATGACCTGGCCACCATTCATGTAAAAGCGCAGCAACATGTACACCTCATCTTTCATCATCCTGCCATTGTAAAAATAAAATCAACCTTGCTGGAAGGAGATTATAAAGACAGGCGGATGATGTATTTTGAAAATATGAAAGAAGTAAAAGCCCGCAAAAAAGAATTAACAAGAATTATTAACGAACTGGTTGATTTGATGAATGCCTGACTACATTTACTATCCCTATGTTTTTTTTTAAAAGATATATTATTCCTTTCTTCCTGGTTTCGCTTACCATTAATTTACATGCCCAAAATCTTACAGGTACCTGGGAAGGCCGTCTTAACAAAAACAGCTTCCTGCAATTGAATATTGTGCAAAACGGTTACAGAATCTGTGGCTATTCATGGCACTATCTTTTAAAGGATACACAAAGTTTCTGTAAAATTTATTTTGAAGGCTGTTATAGCCGTACAGGGAAAAAATGGGGCATACATGCCGTCTCATTTTTGGACAGAAGCGATAGTAGTCATGGCCTTATAAGCTTTGAATTCAATCATAAAGTGCACGATAAGATGGAGATACTGGTGTACAGACCTGGTGCAGGTGCCTTGATACTTCAGCTCCTTGGTGAAGAACGGATGATTAGTCTTTACCTGAAAAAAGTTTCTGACAAACCTGTTGAGATAATTGATAAAATGAGAGACTGCCTGCCCACGGATAAAACTTTAAAAGATTTGCCTGTTGCTGTTATTACACCTCAAAAATTAAAAGATACTTTTAACATTGATAAAGAACTTAAACAAAGAAAAAATATTGAACAAAGCCGTATTGAAGTAAACGTTAAGACCATTAATTTAAAATTATACGATAACGCTGTTACAGATGGTGACATAGTGAGTATATTGTACAATGGTAAAATGTTGCTTACGCATCAATTACTCTCAGAAAAAGCCATTGAAATAAATCTGGTACTGGATGAAAACCAGGATCGCCATGAGATTGTTTTATTTGCCGAAAACCTGGGGAGCATACCGCCCAATACTGCACTGATCATTATTACAGCCGGCAATAAGCGTTATGAATTGTTTGCCAGTACCAGCCTGGGGCAGAATGCAGTACTGGTATTTAACTATAAGCCTGAATTGTAAAAAAAAGAATTTAGTTCCTGGTAATTTTGTTAACATTTTATCTGCTTTTTATGCTGTAAATTTATTTTCGGAATGAAATGCAGAAACCGATATTATCTTTCTCTCTTGTTTATTTTACTGGCGATTAACCTGCCGGCACAAAATCTTACCGGCACATGGGAAGGCGATCTTGAAAGAGACCAGTTTCTGCAGTTAAATATTTTACAAACGGGCGATAAGATCTGTGGTTACACCCGTGATCATGTAAAAGCAGATAATAGAAGTTATTGTAAGGCATTTTTTGAAGGAACCTTTGATAAGCAGACGGGTAAATTAAAGATAACCGGTAAATATTTTATAGAAAACAGCGGAGACCATACATTGATGAGACTGAACCTGGCCTATAAAAAAAATAAAGGAAAAGAAACACTGGAAGAAGGGATTACTTTACGTTCCTTTTTATCTTCCCTGATATCTGGCTTTAAAATATTTGATGAAGGTATAGCTGAAGAGCCTGTTTTGGATGAACCAATTATTTATTTAAAAAAAGTATCGGACCAGCCTTATGAAATACTTGAACTGATGAAGGATTGCATTGCCAGGGATAAAAAGAAACCAGATACTATTGTAAAAATGGTTGCTCCGCCTAAACCAAAAGATAGTTTGCCTGTTGTAAAAATAATTACACCCGATAAACCCAAAGACAGTTTACCCGACGTTGTAAAAATTATCACTCCCGAAAAAATAAAAGATAGTTTGCCTGTGGTTGCTGTGCCGGTTGTAATTAAAAAAGACAGCATAGCCACACCCAAAACATTTACACAAAGAAAAAATACAGAGCAAAGCCGCATTACGGTAAATGTAAAACACATCAACTTAAAAGTGTACGATAATGCCATAGTTGATGGCGATACCGTGAGTATATTGTACAACGGCAAACTGCTGCTCAGTCACCAGTTACTGTCGGAAAAAGGTATAGAAATAAACCTTGAACTGGATGAAACACAAACCCGCCACGAAATTGTTTTGTTTGCCGAAAACCTGGGCAGCATACCCCCAAATACTGCACTGATCGTTATTACAGCCGGCGACAAGCGTTATGAATTATTTGCAAGTGCCAGCCTGGAAGAAAATGCAGTGCTGGTTTTTGATTACCGGCCCAAATGATTGTTGCCCGTAGTTACTAACTTTCTCTTCCTATTGCATACCCGTACGTTGTTTTGTAATCTGCCTTTAAATGCTTTTCTTTAAGAAACATTCGGCATACCGGGTATCCAACCAAAAAAACTAATTGCATGCAAACATTAAATCCTGTACAGGCTAATGAAAGAGAAATTTTTATGGATGTGCTCCGTGGTTTTGCCATCCTCGGTATTTTCATTGCCAACCTGGGTAGTGGTTTTAGTGGTTACAACGAATCAGCACATGTAAGCGGGCCTTTTTTAGTTGAAGGCTGGGACCATAAAATGACTTTCCTGCACCACATGTTCATCGAAGGAAAATTTTATTCCATCTTTAGTTTATTATTTGGCTGGGGCATTGCACTTCAATTTAAGCGGGCACAGTCAAAGGACATCAATGCATTGCCTACTATAAAAAGAAGGTTGATGTTCATGTTGCTGTTGGGTGCTTTTCATTTATTGATATGGACCGGCGATATTGTTTTCTTTTACGCCCTGCTTGGTTTTTTATTATTGCCTTTCCGTAAATTCTCCAATAAAACTTTATTGATTACCGGTGCCTCCTTAATCCTGCTGCCCATACTTTTATATGCTGCTAAATCGCATTGGCAATGGTTGAATGCACCGGCAGGCATTTTATATGAAACGGGGCAGAAACTGGATGCTAAACTTACCGGTATAACTTCTGAAGCAGCGTATTTTGAATTTGCAAAACATGCAAGCTGGTGGGATATATTTAAAGGAAATATTTCAGGATTTTTTTTTCGCTATGGATATTTATTTTTTGTAAGCCGCATACCCAAAGTGCTGGGTATGTTCTTAATCGGCTATGCCCTTGGCCGGTCAGATTTTTATAAGAACATTGCCCAAAATAAAAAGATAATTTACTGGATAATTGGTCTGGGAATGCTTATTGGCCTGCCTGCCAATTTTTACCTGGCCCGCTACATGACTTATTTTATGGATGATTACTGGCAACTGAAAACAAACGGGCTGTATCAAACTATTTTTTATGCATTGGGTGTGGTGCCGCTGGCGATGGCTTATGTTGGCATATTCATGTTAAGCTTTCAAACTGCTGCCGGTAAAACAATATTATCGGTGCTGGCACCGGTTGGTAAAATGGCATTCAGCAATTATATTCTTCAATCCCTTGTTGGTAATTTTGTTTTCCTGGGCCCCGGCCTTGGTTTAACAGGAACCATTGGCCCGTTATATTATACTTTTTTTGGGATCGGTTTCTTTATCCTTCAGATCATCATCAGCACTATCTGGTTAACATATTTTAACTACGGGCCGCTGGAATGGTTGTGGCGAAGTGCAACG
>JANNYY010000318.1:0-8280 GCA_031410355.1 Chitinophagaceae bacterium
CGCTTACAAATATTTACCGCGATTAAATTTTAAAAGAAACGGAACTGCCCATAAAAATGACGGCCTTTACGCCCTGCTTTAGAAGAGAAGCAGGAAGTTTTGGTGCAGATGTACGTGGATTGAACAGGGTACACCAATTTGATAAGGTTGAGATCGTTCAGATCGTTAACCCCGATAAAAGTTACGAAGTGCTGGAAGAAATGGTTAGCCATATTGAACAATTATTGCAGGCACTTGAATTACCTTACCGCATTTTACGTTTGTGTGGCGGTGACATGAGTTTTGCATCAGCACTTACCTACGATTTTGAAGTATATAGTGCAGCCCAGCAAAAATGGCTGGAAGTAAGTTCTGTAAGTAATTTCGAAAATTTTCAAACCAACCGTTTAAAGATAAGATTTAAGGACGCAGATAATAAAAGTCAATTAGCACATTCACTCAACGGCTCATCGCTGGCACTGCCAAGGATCGTGGCCTGCCTGCTTGAAAATAATCAAACTGAAGAAGGGATAAATTTACCGGCGGCAATTCACCGCTATTTTGGTGATTCAAAGATCACCAATGGGTAGCTGCGTAACTGTTTATTTTTCGCCCACTCCTTTTTCTTTCATCAGTGCATAAATTGCTGCAGCATCAACAGGCGATACTGTTGTTAAATTTTCGGCTCCCGTAGCTGTGATCACGACCGTATCTTCAAGCCGTATATGTATCTTCTTTTCTTTATCTTCCAGAATGGGTTCTACATTAAAAACAACTCCTTCCACAAAAGGTATATCGTAGCTGCCAACATCGTGTACCGCCATGCCAACAAAATGGCCAACATAACCCAACCAGTATTTTTCAAGGCCATTCTTTTTGTAAACAACTTCGCCAACTTTTTTCAGATCGCTCAGCATAACACCGGGTTTCATCGCTTTTATTATTTCATCACGGGCTTCTTTTACACAGTTGTACCATTTTAATTGTTCAGCACTGAATTCGCCCTGTATGGGCCAGGTTCTTGTAATATCTGTTACATAATAATTAAGTTCGGGTGCATAGTCGATCAGCATTACAGTGCCTGCTTCCAGTAAATGATTGTTGGCATTGTAATGCCAGCTTAATCCCCGTTCGCCTGATGCAGCAATGGCAAAATAGGCAGGCCCGGTTGTGCCCATATCTTCATAAATAAAATCGCAGGCGGCTACAGTTTGGTATTCGTAAATGCCGGGCCTGGTTACTTTAATGGCTTCATTAATACCCAGGCAACCTATCCTTCCACATTCACGCAATACTGCAATTTCTTTTTTATCTTTTACCCAGCGCATGGCATCCATTACGGGCGTAATATCTTTTATAATAATTGCCGGGTAACGTTCTTTTATTTTGTTATAGAAATTTATTTCTTTGGAGAGGCGCCCATCCCATGGATCATTCAGCCTGCTTGAGCGGGTTTGCAAACAGCGGTCACGGCTCATTTCAGTTGTTTCCTGCGGAGACAATTGCAGAAAAAGCGGCTGGCCTTTTACGGCATACTGTTGTAAAATATTGGTTAGCCTTGTTTTTGATATAATTGAATTGAATTTGTAAATGGCAGCATCTTCCTCCCCGGCTTTTATAACCGCTTCAGCTTTAATATCTTTAGAAATAATATCCGGCACCAGTAAAATTGATTCTTTGCTTTTACCATCAATTATCAAAACTGCATCGGCTACTTCTACACCGGTGAGATAATAAAAATTATTATCCTGCCTGAACTTAATATAAGACTCGGGCATTTCGGCAGCCTGTAAAACCAACACACCATCACCTATCTGTGCCATTACCTTATTGCGGCGTACAGCAAAATCATCCGGCGTAAAATATTTCCATAAGGTTTGTGATATTGCCATTTCAGATAACAGCAAACATGCTATGCAACCAACGAGTTTAATGATTCTCATAAAACAGTATTTAGTTTTTAACAGGCTTAAATATAAAATAAAAATTGCAGGCGGTTTATTTTTTTGCCCGTAAAAGGATGAAATAAAAATTATCCGGCTTTTTCCAATTGCCTTATCTTTTTGTTCATTACATAAAACCATAGTGGTGGCACCAGGGCCAGTATCATACTGCCGGGGTAACCGGTTGGTAACTGTGGTGCATCTTCATGATGCTGCAGTACCTGGTATTTTCGGCTGGCAAGATAATGATGATCGCTGTGCCGGCTCAGTTCAAAAAGCATAAGTCTGCCAAGAATATGGTTACTGTTCCAGCTATGATGGGGCATGGCACGTTCATAATTTCCATCTGCCTGTTGTTTGCGCTGCAGGCCATAATGTTCAATATAATTCACCGTTTCAAGCAATAAAAATCCAATGGTAGCGGCGGCTAAAAAGTACCCGGTTATCAGCCAGCCAAATAACAAAAAAACGGCTGTTACAAATAAAAGCTGAATGATCTGTACCTGTAGCATTTCGTTTTTCCAATGTAATGCGGGCAAGCCTTTTTTGTTCATTTCGTTATTGGCAATTTTCCAGGCGCTGATGTAGGAAAAAATGATGGTGCGGAAATAAAAGCTAAAAACGGGTTCGTTAAAACGTGCACTGCTGGGGTCATGGGGTGTGGCCACATTTTTATGATGGCCTTTATTATGCTCAATAAAAAAGTGCATGTAAAGCGAAGTAAGTAACAGGGCTTTGGCAAAAACCTGTTCGTATTTATTTACCCGGTGGCCAAGCTCATGGGCTACATTAATACCAAAAGTGCCGCATAATAAACCCATGCTGCAAACACGCCCTGCAACCTCCCACCATAAAAGATCTTTCGCTTTCATTGAATTCAAAAAAACAAAAAGCAGCACAAACTGTAAAACCACAACTGTGTACAACAGGTAATCGTACAACCTGTCTTTTTTAGCCAGTTCTTCTTCTGCGGCATCCAGGTTTTTTTTATCAGGGTTGATGAAGAGCTCAGCAAGAGGCATTAATACCCAGGCAAATATCATCGGACTCCAGGTGGTCCAGCCTCTGCCGGTTATAGCCAGCCCCGCTAATACATATATAATTACCGGGGATAGATATTTAAAAGTGCTTACCTGCATGAAAAATTATTTCAAAGGACAAGTTAATAAAATTGAATTGATTTTTTTACTGGATCATCATCCTTGATCCCGGGAAAAAGAAAAATAAAAAGAGACTGTCTTTTTAAAAACAGTCTCTTTATTGCTTTTTGCCTGATAAAATTCGCCTGGTGATTCTTAAACCGGTTGTTTATATATCTATTATTCTGAGAAAATGTAAGTGTGGTGTGCAGGTGCCATAAATAAACAGGTGATTGTGTTTTTAATTTTTTCAGTCCATGATATATTCCCTAAAAATTTATTATCAAAAAACTCAGCCTTCATTATTTTTCATTTTCACTAACATTTCGATAACTGCTTTTGGGGTAATTGTAAAATTCAAATGCCATGCCAAAAATATTATTGTTTTAAGCATTTTTTCTGAAGATTCATTGTGCAATAAATGGTCAGGTTGGATTGAGTATTAAATTTGTTTTTGTTCTGAATCTTTGAAATGTGTGAATAATATAACTTCTTTCTAAAGTTGTATAACATTTATTTTTTTAGATGTTTTGACCTTTGATACCCGAAGGTAAACTGCCCAACATACTGTTATTATTACCTTCTTAAAAAAATGGATTTGATTTTGTATTTTTATACTATGATTTGAAACACTTTAATTTAAATTAATCTTCTAAAATGATATGAGATTATGGCAGTAAAATCAAACCAGATCAAAGAAAAAGACGTTCAAAAAAATGCGGATCCGCATATTGACCAGGATTTTCCGGGCTTTCCTCACCTGCCCTCCGATAAGAAAAGTATTGCACCCAAAACAACCCATGAACAGAAATTAGCCGGAACGGATAAGAAAAAATCAAAAAAAGTATATGGCGGTTAAAGATTTTTTGTGCTGTTACAGTATAAAAAGCGGGGAAAGCCGGGGGAATGGTTTTTACTGGCACAATAATTTCTTGTATAAAACTGACTAATATAAACTGAAGAAGTTTACCAGACCAGGTTTTACAAATGTCATATAAACGGATAATTAAAAAGACGGGCAAAATAGTGCTATACATACTTGTATGTGTAATTATATTGCTGTTTCTTTTTTTCGTGTTCATTAACCTGCCCGTGGGAAGACGGGTGGTAAAAAACAAGGTTCAATCTTACCTGCAGCATAAATTAAAAACAAAAGTTGTAATTGGTTCCATTGATTACAGTTTACCTAAGTGGATAGAAATAAATAATATTTATGTAGAAGATCAAAAACATGACACTTTAATTTATGGTGAAAAAATATCTGCGCAGCTTAGCATGTTCAAACTAATTTCGGGTAATACAGATGTTCAAAAACTTGCTTTAAAAAATATCCTCCTCAATGTACATCGCGGCGAAAAAGATTCCTTATTTAATTACCAGTTTCTTCTGGATGCTTTTGCAGGAACTAAAACCACCGACACCGGTATTGTAATTAAAGATACCGCAGCGCTTAAGCTGAGGTTAGACAGGTTAGTATTAGACCATGTAGCTTTAAGATTCATAGATAAAAACGGAGGTACAGATTTTTATGCCGGCATAAAAAAACTGGATGCAACCCTGAATAAATTTCAACCCGACCGGGTGGATTTTGGAATAGATAATTTTGATGCATCGGGTTTAGATTTTTTTATGAGTACTTATAAAGCAAAAGTGAAAAAGCCTTACCTGCCCGTGCCCGAAGACAAAATAAGTGAACCTGGCTATGGGTTGAATATCACCACTTCAAAATTTAATATCAGGGATGCAAATGTGATTGTGGAAGACAAGATATCAGGCATGTATTATTCCAATAAGGTAACACATCTTGGTTTAAGTAAAGCGTTGTTTAATTTATCTGAATCTATAGCAATGGTGGATGAGTTGATTTTGGATAGTTCTTTTGTGCATTACACAAATCCTAAAGAAACAAGAACAACAGGGCCAAAAGAATTGCCGGGAGATGTAACACCGATGCCCTGGCAGATAACGGCCAAACAGGTTTCTCTTAAAAATAATAATATAAAGTATGACGACAATAATTTAGCAAAAGCTGATGGGTTTGATTTCGGTCATTTCAATATGAAAGATCTTACGGCAGAGATTGCTTCAATACATTATTCAGGCAACAGAACAGCAGCCCTTGTAAAACAACTTACATTTAAAGATACCAGCGGCTTTGCGCTGGATACCACGCATGTAAATTTCCTGATGACAGATTCTATTTTGTCGGCAAACGAATTGTATGTAAAAACACCACAAACTCTTCTGCAGAATTTTATAGAAATTAAGTTTGACAGTTTATCAGGTATTACTAAAAACCCACGCAACAGTTTAATATCGGCAGTGCTTAAAAATTCAACCATCGCATTTGATGACCTGTACCTGTTAGTTCCCGCATTAAAAAAATCTTTTCCGCCCGGGCAATTTGCCCATAACAAAGTTTTCTTTAACACAGAGCTGCGTGGCAACCTTGCACAGATTTATTTGCCATACCTGCAACTGGTAGGATTTTCTGGCACCAGTTTAAAAGCGCATGGCACACTTTACAATCTTACCGATGCGGATAAGTTTTATTACGATTTATATATTGAACAAAGCAGTTTCAGAAAATCGGATATTCTAAAATTTGTTCCTCCGCAAAACCAGCAATCGCTGGCTAACCTGCCAGACATCATCAACCTGAGAGGCCATGTTACGGGAAGTAAAAATGACCTGGTTTCTGATATCGTTGCCAGTGGAAAAGGAATGGCATTGAAGGGTAAATTTTCGTTGAAAAATATTACTGAATCTAAAAACATGAAATATGATTTTGTGATAAGAGAAAGCAGTTTTGATAAAAGTTTTATTATGGGCCTGATACCACCCGGAACTTTGCCGCCGGAAATAAATCTGCCTGAAAAAAATTATGTAAGAGGTACATTAAAAGGAAATATTGATGACCTGGTTGCTGATCTTAAAATTGCAGGCAGCTATGGGCTTATAACCGTAAAAGGAACTATCAAAGATGCAAAGGATCCTGAAAGAGCTAAATATGATCTGTTCATCACAACAAATAATTATGAGATTGGTAAACTGATAAGCCAGGACAGTATACTTGGAAAAGTTACAGGATCATTTACTGCAAAAGGCACCGGCTTTAATTATAAAACCATGCGGGCAGATATTACTGCTTCTGTAAAACAATTACAATACAATAAATATAATTATCAGGATGCAAAAATAGCAGCACGTTTTAATGCCGGGCTTATCGACAGCAAAGGGTCAATCAACGATCCTAACCTGAAGCTGCAATATGACCTGAAGACAAATGTGCAAACTGAATATCCATCTGTAAACGGTTTTGTAAAAATAGATACTGCAAAACTGCAGCAACTGAACCTGTATGCCGATACTTTAAATTTTTCGCTGTATGCCAATATACAGGCCAACAGCCTTACGCCACGCAGCCTGGATGTAAATACCATAATTGATTCTGTAAAAATGCAGCTTGGTAAAGAGTTTTATGTGCTGGATAGTGTATCGCTCATTGCATCATCAGCCGCAGGTAAGGATAGTATAAATTTTTATGCGCCCTTTGCCAGCCTGCAGGCAAATGGTGCTTTTGATTATGATAAGGTGGGTGAGGCTATTGTACAGTATGTAAACCATTATTACAAAATAGCTGAGGTTACAACAACTAAAACTATTCCGGAGCAGCAGGTTACATTTAAAGGCCAGGTAAAAATGCACCCGTTGGTTACTGCAATTGTACCGGGGTTAAAAACTTACGAGGATATAAATTTCAATGGAACCTTTGCCTCGGCAAATACAGACAGCGCTTTAAACCTGAACATGTCTCTTCCTTATCTTGCTTATGACAAATATGCTTTAAGAAATGGAAGTATAAATATTGCATCAAAAAATGAGCGCATCAATTATAATTTAAAATTTGATACACTTAAAAATACAACCAATACTTTTTATGGTACCAGGTTACAAGGCAGCGCAGCACACGACAGTATTTTAATAAGTGCATTAACGCAGGATAACAAAGCAAAAGATTGGTTCGGTTTAAAAGCATCGGTGTTTGCAAAAAATGATAATTATTCATTCAGGCTGCAGGACAGTTTAATGCTTAATTATGAAAAGTGGAATGTGGCCCGTGATAATTATATCAGTTATTCACCACAGGGCCTGGTCATTCATAATTTTTCCATAACAAGCGATACTGCTAAAATTTTCATCAACAGCCGCCAGGAAATTGCAAACAGCCCCATTGATATTGCTATTGATAATTTTAATTTAAAGAATGTTAGCTCTATCATGAATAATGATACCATTTTTGTTTCGGGCATTATGGATGCAAAAATGGAAGTAAGCGACCTTAATAAAAAACTGCCCGCTTTTACCGGCAGCCTTACTATTACTGATATGGCCCTTAAGCAGCAGCCTGTAGGCAATCTGAGCTTATGGGCAACCAAACAATCTGAAAATAATGTTACAGCAACCCTTGCAATAACAGGTAATGGAAATGATATTACTGCCAAAGGAAATTATTATTTAAACAATGAGCAGCAACAATTTGATGCAGCCGCAGATATTAAAAAATTAAACATAGCCACCCTGCAGGGATTTACCGGCGGCGCAATAAAAAATGCCACGGGTAATATGCATGGCGATATTACCATGAGTGGAAAATTTGCTGACCCCACCTGGAAAGGAACCTTAAATTTTGATACCACAAAATTTACACTTGCCCTGTTAGGAACAGCATTTAAAATAGACAATCAAAAAATAGTACTGGATTACCCCGCAGTAACTTTCAATAATTTTACCATCAGGGATTCGCTGGATCATGCATTGAAAATTGATGGCACCGTAAGCACCAACAAAACAAAAAGTTATGATGTAAACCTTGCTATTAATGCAAAAGATTTTATTGTGCTTAATGCGCCAAAAGCTATTAATACAGAGCTGTATGGCTATGCCGTTGCTGATGTAGATATAAAAGTTACTGGTAATTCAGTTTCGCCCAATATAGATGGAAATATTGCTATAAAAGATCAAAGCAATATAACCATCATCATTCCTGAAAGAAGTTACAGTAAAGATGAAGGCAAAACCATAGTACGGTTTATTGACCGGGATACATTTGATATCAACCCCCCGGTTATTCCTTTTGTTGAAGAAAAAGAACCCCGTTCAAATTTTGCCCAATTTCTTAATTATAACCTCAATATTGAATTACAAAAGAATGCAAC